>JAEDOK010000053.1 GCA_016302005.1 Oscillospiraceae bacterium
TTTTCCTTGGTGGCGAACATCGTGCCGACCTGGCTGCGCAGACCCTTGCCGAGGTCTTCGAGAGAAGCGCCGACGGCGAGACCGTTCTCGGAGAACGCGCTTTGGGTACGGCCGTAAACGATCTGGAGGAACAGCTCGCGCATTGCGGTGTTGATGGCATCGCAGACGAGGTCGGTATTGAGCGCCTCAAGGAGGGTCTTGCCGATCAGAATCTCGGAAGCCATTGCCGCAGAATGGGTCATACCGGAGCAGCCCAGTGTCTCGACAAGGGCTTCCTCAATGATGCCGTCCTTGACGTTGAGGGTCAGCTTGCAGGCGCCCTGCTGCGGTGCACACCAGCCGACGCCGTGCGTAAAGCCGGAGATATCGCTGATCTGCTTTGCCTGCACCCATTTGCCTTCTTCGGGGATGGGAGCGGGACCGTGGTATGCGCCCTTTGCAACCGGACACATATGCTGTACTTCTGTTGTGTAAATCATTGCAAAAATCCTTTCCGTGCGCCCCGTTCGGAACGCAAAAAATTAACAAATTTATGCACGGAACCGTAAAAAGCCGCTTTTCACAGTTTCCGTTTCTATTATACAGAAAGCGACACGGATTGTCAACGAGCTTTCTCTGAAAAATCAAGTAGAGTTTCCCAAAAGTCCTGCACGGTTCTGAAAAAAAATGAAAAAAAGACTTGCATTTCTACAGGAAGTGTGCTAAAATACACGGGCATGGAAAAAGGCGGGGCAGCATGCCCTTTTACGATGAACAGAAAGAGGTGAATGTGATGAAGGAAGGTATCCATCCGAAGTACGAACAGACGACGATCCGCTGTGCTTGTGGTGAGGTCATTGCGACCGGTTCCACCAAGAAGGACATCAAGGTCGAAATTTGCTCCAAGTGCCACCCTTTCTATACCGGCAAGCAAAAGCTGGTTGATACCGGCGGACGCGTTGACCGCTTCAACAAGAAGTTTGGCCTGAAGTAATGAGTAAAGTCTGCATCGTATCGGTGCGGACTTTTTTCTTTCTTTGTCATATTTTGGGAGAATTGCATGGAGAATAATGAGCGTATGGTTTGCGAAAAAGCGGTGCTTGTCGGTCTGAACGCGGATTGCTTCAAGCCGGAGGAGAACGCCACATATGAGACGCTGGAGGAGCTGGAGGCACTTTTGGAGACCGCAGGCGGCTCTTGCGCAGCTAAGGTGCTGCAAAACCGTCATGCGCCCGACCCGCACAGCTTTATCGGTGAGGGCAAGGCGCAGGAAGTGTGCGAGCTTTTGCAGACGACCGAGGCAAACTTGGTTATCTTTGATAATGACCTTTCTCCCTCGCAAATTCGCGCCTTGGAGGAGATCACGGGCGTGACGGTACTGGACCGCAGCGCATTGATCCTTGATATTTTCGCGCAGCGTGCGAAGACTGCAGAAGGACGCTTGCAGGTCGAGCTGGCGCAGTATCAATATCTTTTGCCGAAGCTTTCCGGCATGGGCAAGTCCATGTCCCGCTTGGGCGGCGGCATCGGCACGAGAGGTCCCGGAGAGACAAAGCTGGAGACTGACCGCCGCCACATCCGCGAGCGGATCAACCGCTTGCAGCAGGAGCTTGCGGAGGTGCGCAAGGTACGTGCGGTGCAGCGAGAGCGAAGAATCAAGAATTCCGTTCCGGTTGTAGCGCTCGTCGGCTATACGAACGCGGGGAAATCGACCCTGCTCAATAAGCTGACCGACGCGGGGATCCCTGCAAACAACCGCCTGTTTGACACTCTCGACACGACGACGCGGCGTTTAAAAATCTCCGATCATTTGGAAATCCTTCTTTCTGATACGGTCGGCTTTATTGCCAAATTGCCGCACCATTTGATTGAAGCATTTCAGGCGACCTTGGAAGAACTGGAATATGCCGATCTTTTGATTCATGTTATTGATGCGTCCGACCCGCAGATGGAGGCGCATATTGCGGTCGTGGATAAGCTGATTGAAAAGCTTGCTAAACCGAACGTTCCCGTGATCCGCTGCTATAATAAGGCGGATCTGACGGAGGACATCACCGCCTGCCCAACCGGTGCGCGGTGCGTGACGACCTGCGCAAGAAGCGGTGTCGGACTGGACAGCCTGCTGTCTTGCATCGAGTCGATCCTGCTTGGAGAATTGCATCATGTGACGCTGCTGCTTCCGTATGGAGAGGCGGGCGCGTTGGAGCGTCTGCACGAACAGGCGCAGGTGTTGAAAACCGACTATACCGCTGAGGGCGTGGAGATCGAGACGATCTGCTCGGAGACGCTTTATGGAAAGCTGCGCCGGTATGTAAAGGAGCAGACGCCATGACGGAATATTTGGTGCCGACGAAGGATGCCGACGCCGAATTTATCGAGCGGCGCTCGCGATTTATCGGGCATATCTTCCGCACCGAAACGGAGCAGGAGGCGCTTGCGCGGCTGAAGCAAATGCGCGAAAAATACTGGGATGCGACGCACAATGTCTACGCCTATATTATTAAAGACGGCGCAACACGCTTTTCTGACGACGGAGAGCCGGGCGGCACGGCGGGAATGCCTGTTTTGCAGGTGCTGCAGCGCGAGGGGATCTTCAATGTGACCTGCGTCGTCACCCGTTATTTTGGCGGCATCTTACTCGGTGCAGGCGGCTTGGTGCGCGCCTATGCGCACAGCGCGAAAATCGGCTTAGACGCTGCGGGGCGTTCCATGAAGCGCGTGTGGACGAATGTCTATCTGCCGTGCCCCTATAGCTGGTATGAGCGGTTGAAGCTTGAAATTACAGCGTTCGGCGGCATCATCAAGAATACCGATTTTGGCGCGGATGTCAGCTTTGACCTTTTGCTTCCGGAGGCACAGACCCGGCCGTTTCTTGCCCGTGTGTTTGATCTCTCAGCGGGGACGATAGAAGGACTTATCGGTGACAGTGAATATCGGGATTTTCCGATCGAGGTGAATGGATGATGCTCCAAATTGACGACACACTGCGCTTGCGTCGATATGACGGGTTCTGTGAATTTGCGTTGCCGTGGTATCTTGACGCGCATACGATCTGGATGGTCGACCACCGAACCACGCCTTACGACTTAACGCTGTTAAAAAGAATGTATACCTACCTTGACAAAAAGGGAGAACTGTATTTCATTGAGCTTTTTTGCGATGGTACATATATCCCGGTCGGGGATGTCACGCTTTGTCGGGATGATCTTCCCATCGTGATCGCGCCCGGTTTCCAGGGCAGAGGAATCGGAAAGCGCGTCCTCCTCGGGCTGATCCGGGAGGCAAAAAGCAGAGGTTGGGATCATCTTGCGGTAGAGGAAATCTATTGCGACAATATTGCTTCGCAGCGTTTGTTTGAAGGCTGCGGTTTTCAAAAAACGGCTGCAACCAAAGACGGCGCCTGTTATCGACTTTGTTTCCGAACGGAGGAAAAGCTATGATGATCAGAGAGCGGTTAGAGCAGGAGGAACACATTCGATTCTCGGAAAAAGCGCAGTTTTCTGATGCCTCTCGTGGACGCCCTCGGGTGGAGCCGGAGACGGAAAACGATGTGCGCACCTGCTATCAACGTGATTCCGACCGTATTCTGCACAGCAAATCCTTTCGCCGTCTGATGCACAAGACACAGGTCTTTTTGCAGCCGGAGGGAGACCACTACCGCACACGCATGACCCATACCTTAGAGGTTGCGCGGATTGCCCGCACAATCACGCGGGCATTGCGGCTCAACGAGGATCTCGCCGAAGCAATTGCCTTCGGGCATGACCTCGGACATACGCCCTTCGGGCACGCGGGAGAGGTCGCGCTGTCGGAGGTTATAGGAAAGCCCTTCCGGCACAATGAGCAATCCCTGCGCGTGGTTGACTTTTTGGAAAAAAACGGTCAGGGGCTGAACCTGACCTACGAGGTGCGCATGGGCATTCTCGGCCATACGCGTTCGAGCCGTCTGCCGGAGACGCTGGAGGGGCAGATCGTCCGCAAGGCGGATCAGATTGCCTATATCAACCACGACATTGACGATGCCATGCGCGCGGGGATCTTGACCAACGCCGACATTCCCAAGGAAATATCCGATGTATTGGGAACCGATCACCGCGACCGGATCAATTCCCTTGTGACGGATATGATCTTTCATACGCTGGACTCAGGAACGCTGGGCATGACGGCGGAGGTTGAGAAAGCGATGGAAGCGCTGCGCAGCTTTATGTTTGAACGCGTCTATAAAAACCCCGTTGCCAAGGGCGAAGAGATAAAGGCGCGGCGCATTTTACAGCAGCTTTATGAATATTACAGCAAGCATCCCGAGGCGATTCCGGCGGATTTCCAGCCGCAGATCGACTTTGAGGGGATGGAACGCGTCATCTGCGATTATATCGCGGGTATGACGGATAAATACGCCATGTACAAATACGATGAGCTGTTCATCCCGACAGCATGGCAGGTGCGGGGATAGAAAGGGGTAAGACGGATGGCATTTCCCTCTGCGTTTCTTGACGAACTGAATAACCGCAACCCGATTGAGGAGGTCGTGGGGCAGTATGTCGCCTTGACGCGCAAGGGCAGCAACCTTTTCGGGCTTTGCCCCTTCCATGGAGAGAAGACTGCTTCCTTCTCCGTTGCGCCCGAGAAGGGGATATACTACTGCTTTGGCTGCCACAAGGGCGGCGGTGTCATCAACTTCATCATGGAGATCGAAAACCTCAGCTATCCTGATGCGGTGCGTTTTTTGGCAAAGCGCGCCGGGCTTGAGGTGCCGGAGGATGGCACAAATCAGTCGCAGTACAAGAAAAAGGAACGGCTATGGGCACTGTGTAAGGAGAGCGCGCGTTTTTTCAACGAGCAGCTCCGCACGCCCAATGCGGGTGAGGTGCGGGCGTATATAGCCAAGCGCGGACTTTCTCCTTCGACCGTGACGCGCTTCGGACTTGGGTTCGCGCCGAACACATGGAGCGCGCTGTTAGACGCAATGACGGCGAAGGGTTTTACCAAAGAGGAGCTTTACGATGCCGGACTTGTCCTGCAAAACCGAGAAAAGGGCACCTTTTACGACCGCTTCCGAAATCGTCTGATGTTTCCGATCATTGATGTGCGCGGAAATGTGATCGGCTTCGGCGGACGCGTCATGGATGATTCTACACCGAAATATCTCAATTCCCCCGAGACGATTATTTTTAATAAACGACGAAACCTTTTTGCGATGAATATCGTCAAAAAGAGTAAGCAGGGCTTTATCATTCTAACCGAGGGCTACATGGATGCCATCGCGCTACACCAGTACGGGTTTGACTGCGCGGTCGCGTCCCTCGGCACCTCGCTGACACAGGAGCACGCGGACATGCTGTCCAAATATACAAACGAGATCGTGCTGACCTATGACGGCGACGCTGCCGGACAGAACGCGACACAGCGCGCGATCCCGATGCTGGAAAAGACGGGGTTACGCGTGAAGGTGCTGCGGATGCAGGGCGCTAAGGATCCAGACGAATTTTTGAAAAAATTCGGCGCGGATCGCTTCAAGCTCCTTCTGGAAGGCTCGGAGAATCAGGCGGAGTATCGCCTGCGCTCGCTGCGGATGAAGTTTGATCTTACGACGGACGAGCAGAAAGTGGAGTTTGCCAAGCAGGCGGCAGAGCTGATTTCGACCTACTCGACCGCCGTTGAGCGCGAAATCTACGGCGTAAGGGCAGCGGAGATGGCGGGATTATCCCCTGAGGTCATGAAGCTGGAGATTGGCAAGGCATTCAAGCGTCGTGTGGCAACGGAGAAAAAAACGCAGGAGAAGCGGGATTTGGAGATTGCCGCCGCAAGGCAGCCCAGAGCGCGCGAGCTGCACTATGACAACGTACGCTCAGCGATGGCGGAGGAGGGCGTGTTACGGATGCTGCTGCGGGAACCCGCGCTGTTTGATCGCATCGGCGGTCTGACGGAGGAGGAGTTTTCCGTGCCGATGTTCGGTAAGGTCTTCTCCGTGTGGCTGGAGCGGCATTTCGAGGATCTTCCGCTCGATTTGGCGTGCCTTGCCGAAGGACTGACCTCAGCCGAAATGTCGCATTTGACAGGGGTACTGCAAAAGCAGGACGCGCCTTTGTCGGAGGATGCGTTTGATGACTGCGTCCGCATCATTCGAGAAGAACACCGTCATGCGCAGGTAAGCGATGCAAGCAGCCTTCGGGCAATGCAGGAGAGCCTGCGCAAGAAGAAAGGATATGGAGGTACATAGCATGGACGAGATGCAACAGGAGATGCGGCTGCATGAAAAGCTGCAGCTGCTTTTGCAGAATGCGAAAAAAGAGAAGCGGATCGCATCGAAAGACCTGATCGACGCGTTGGAATCCATTGACGCGGATGAACAGCAGACCGACATGATTTATGAAGCTTTGGAAGCTGCCGGTGTCGAGATTGATGTCTCCGATGTCGTGGAAATGCTGACAAAGCCGGACGATATGGCACCCAGCGAAGAGGAATTGGAGCTGATCGAAGAGGAGAAGCTCATTGATACCGAGGAGATCTCCGACGCGATGAGCGTCAACGATCCCGTCCGTATGTACCTCAAGGAGATCGGAAAGATCCCGCTTTTGACAAGCGAGGAGGAGACGGAGGTCGCCAAACGGCTTGCCGAGGGCGATGAAGCGGCGCATAATACAATGGTTGAGGCAAACCTGCGTCTGGTCGTCTCAATTGCAAGGCGCTATGTCGGCAGGGGACTGCCCTTCCTTGACCTGATCCAAGAGGGCAACCTCGGACTGATTAAGGCGGTCGGAAAGTTTGACTATACGAAGGGCTACAAGTTCTCCACCTATGCGACATGGTGGATTCGACAGTCCATTTCCCGCGCAATTGCCGATCATGCCCGTACCATTCGCATTCCCGTGCATATGGTTGAGACCATCAACCGCGTTTCCCGCGCACAGCATGAGCTGCTGCAGGAGCTTGGCAGAGATCCGTCTTCGGAGGAGATTGCCCAAAGACTGCATATTTCCACAGAAAAGGTCGATGAGATCTTACGCGTTGCCCAAGAGCCGATTTCCCTAGAGACACCTGTAGGAGAGGAGGATAACAGCCATCTCGGTGACTTTATTCAGGACGAGGATGCATCTGAGCCTGCCGATGTGGCTTCCTACGCAATGCTGCGCGAGCAGCTTGCAGGCGTCTTAAAAACGCTGACACCGCGTGAGGAAAAGGTTCTCTGCCTGCGCTACGGTCTGATCGACGGCAAGATGCATACGCTCGAGGAGGTTGGCGACGAATTTGAAGTTACGCGCGAACGTATTCGCCAAATTGAGGCAAAAGCGCTCCGAAAGCTGCGCCATCCCTCGCGTTCAAAGATTCTCAAAGACTTTCTGAATTGAGTTCTGAAAAAATTTTTCTTGACATTATCAAAAAAAATCGTATCATATAGGAAGAAAGACACAGAATACTGTGGAGGGAAAGAAAATGTACGAGAGAATCAGAACCTACCTTTCCGAGCAGCTTGACATCCCCGTTGAGGAAATGAGCCGCGATACGACCTTTGAGAGTCTGCACCTCGATTCCTTGGATATGGTCGAAATGGTCATGGATATGGAGGAGGAGCTTGGCGTCGATTTTGAGATGGAAGGCGATATGAAGCTGGAAACCATCGGTGACCTTGCGGACTTCATTGAGGATAAGCTGTCAGAAATCGAATAAGCAATATCTACATAGCTTCGACCTGTGACAAGGTCGCACTAGTCGGGGAGATAGCGGTGCCCTGTTACCTGCAATCCGCTACAGCAGGGATGAACTCCCGCACCCGGGTCTGTGCTGTATCGCCTGTCCGCGTAAGTGGTGTTGAGGGATCGGTCTCGCGCAACGAGCTCCCGTGAACCATGTCAGGCGGGGAACCGAGCAGCATTAAGCGGATCTGTTCGTGTGCCGCAAGTCAGCCGTTTCTGAGCCGGCTGCGCGGGAAACGGGTATGGTTGCAGATTCAAATGCGGGTGTGCGATCTTGTCATGGGTCGAAGCTTGCAACGCGGAGGTTTGTCTGACCTCCGCGTGTTTTTTGGTTGCAATTTCGTCCGTTTTCGTTTATACTGATATGCATCGGAGGTGAACGGTATGTATCAGGCTTTGTACCGTAAATACCGCCCGCAGACTTTTGATGATGTGGTCGGGCAGGGTGCAGTGACACAGACCTTAAAAAACCAGATCATCAACCGTCGCTTGAGTCACGCATATCTGTTCACCGGTACGCGCGGCACGGGCAAGACCACCTGCGCAAAGATTTTGGCAAAGGCGGTCAACTGTGAAAATCCGATTGACGGCAATCCGTGCAACTGCTGTCCCTCCTGTAAAAGCATTGCATCCGGCGCCTGTATGGATGTGCTGGAGATCGATGCGGCGTCGAACAACGGCGTTGACAATGTCCGTGCCCTCCGCGATGATGCGATCTATACGCCCTCGGAAGTCAAAATGCGCGTGTATATTATCGACGAGGTGCATATGCTCTCAATGAGCGCATTCAATGCGCTGCTGAAGATCATTGAGGAGCCGCCGGAGCATCTGCTGTTTATTCTGGCAACGACGGAGCTGCACAAGGTCCCTGCGACGATTCTCTCCCGTTGTCAGCGCTTCTCCTTCCGCCGCATTATGGCGGAGGATATCATTGACAGGCTGAACTATATCGCCTATCGGGAACAGATCGACTTGGAACCGGACGCTGCGGCATATCTTGCGCGGCTGGCGGACGGCGGTCTGCGCGATGCAGTGAGCCTGCTCGACCAGTGCGCCTCGGCTGCCACAGGCGCGGTCGATACCGAGCAGGTCTGCAAGACCCTCGGCTTGGCAGGCGCGCAAAATACAGCGGAGCTGATGCAAGCCATCGGTGCGCACGACACGGCAAAGTCGCTGTCGATTTTCAGCGCACAGTATGCCGAGGGTAAGGATCTTGCTGCCATGCTCGATGAGCTGTGTACCGTTGCACGGGATCTTCTGATTCTGCGTACCGCGTCCAAGGATGTGAGCATGATCTCCGGTATCTGCACGCAAAAGGAGCTGAAAGAACTGCTTCCGATGTTTACGGCGGAGGAGCTTTTGCGTATGACCTCCGTGCTGCGCGACGCGGCTGCCGGTTTTAATACCAGCGCCAACCGCAGGATCGACGCGGAGCTGTGTCTGCTTCGTCTCTGCAAACCTGAGGCTACCGCAGATACGCAGTCTCTGAATGCGCGCATCAGTCGTTTGGAGGAGAAAATCGCAAGCGGTGCCTTCGTGCAGCAAAGGGCGCCGGAACAGCAGAAGGAGGAGACACCTCCTTGGGAAGACGAGGACGAGGATCAACCGCCCTTCCCGGAGGATCCGCCTCCTGCGCAGGAGGCACCGGTGATTGACAACTTCTGGGTCAGCCTCGTACAAAGACTCCGCACGGCGCTCAAACCGCCGGTTGTCGGAATGTTTGCTGACGCCGAAGGCTCTCCCGTTGTCGGAAGACTGCGGGGCGACGAGCTTGTGCTGACCCTTCGGGTCGAGACCTTCCGAAACTATATTAACAAGCCGGAGGTTCTTCAAACTGTGGCGGAGTGCGCCTCTGCGGTGGTGGGAAGAAAAATTCGCGTCACGCTTGCGGGCAGCACGCAAAAGACCGAACGGGCGGACGGACTTGACCGCCTGATATCCTTCGGCGCACAACATCCGGATATTATAGAATTTAAATAAAGGAGATTATGACAATGGCAAAAGGCGGATACCGCGGCGGTATGGGCGGCGGCATGAACATGAACATGATCAAGCAAGCGCAGAAGATGCAGCAGGATATGCTGAAAATGCAGGAGGAGATGGAAGCGAAGGAATACGAAGCGACCGTCGGCGGCGGCATGGTGACTGCCCGCGTCAACGGCAAGCATGAGGTCCTTGCGCTGACCATCAATCCCGAGGCGGTGGATCCCGAAGATGTGGAGATGCTGCAGGATATGGTCGTCGGCGCAGTCAATGAGGCTATGCGCAAGGCGGACGCGGAGACGGCGCAGAATATGTCCCGTTTGACCGGCGGGCTGAATCTCGGCGGTCTGTTCTGATGCGATACTTTCCCGCCGCATTGGAGCGGCTGACGGAACAGTTTGCAAAGCTCCCCGGCATCGGCGGCAAGACGGCGCAGCGCTTGGCGTTCCACCTTCTGAGCGTGCCGCAGGAGGAGGCGGAGGAGTTTGCAAACGCAATTTTGGACGCGAAAAAAACGGTGCATCTTTGTCCGTGCTGCCGGAATCTGACCGACCGCGACCTCTGCCCGATCTGTGACGACGAGAGCCGCGACCACGGCTTGATCTGCGTTGTCGCCGACCCGAAGGACGTCATTGCGATGGAGCGGGCAAGAGAGTTTACCGGCGTCTATCATGTGCTGCACGGCGTGATCTCGCCGCTCAATCATATCGGGCCTGACGATATCTGCATCCGCGAGCTGCTTGCGCGCGTCGGTGCGGGAGGCGTTCGCGAGGTCATTATGGCGACGAATCCCGACACCGAGGGGGAGGCGACGGCAATGTACATCTCACGGCTCCTGCGCCCCATGGAGGTTCGTGTGACGCGCCTTGCCTACGGCGTTCCCGTCGGCAGCCAGCTTGAATACGCCGACGAAATAACCCTCCTCCGCGCCCTTGAGGGCAGAAGAGATATATAGGGAAGAAAAACCTTGCGCCGATGGTCGGGGGTCGAAAGAAAGTAATATCGTATTTTTGCAGGAACGGCATGGCTTCGGTCATGCCGTTTC
>JAEDOK010000054.1 GCA_016302005.1 Oscillospiraceae bacterium
GTACAGAGGCAAGGTTCATTCTACGATCTGATAGCCTGCGTCGATCACTGCCTGCCGAAGCAGGGCGGGGTCGGCAGTTCCCGTCACGGTCGCGGTCTTGTCGTCCAAGCTTATTTCAACCGTCTCAACGCCCGCAACCGCCTTGAGCGCCTTTTCCACACGCGCTTTGCAGTGCCCGCACATCATGCCTTCGATTTTCAGTACCATATTGGTTGCTCCTTTCTATTCCGCACAGATGCATTCTGCGGTTATCTTACCACTTTCCCGCCGGATTTACAAGCACCGTCTTGCATTTTTTCCCCGTTTCCGATATGATATTAAGAAAAGAAAACAAAGGAGGGCTTTCATGAAACGGTTTTCCGAAATTTCCATTCCCTGCGGCGCGGACGGGCTGCTGCCGCGCACGGGGCTTGCCCTTGGCGGCTCTGCCCCGTATGTGCTGCTGCCCGGCGACCCGCACCGCAGTAAGATCATCTCCGGCTTTTTCCGCGACGCAGCCTTCACGGCGCATCGCGGCACCTTTGCCACCTATACGGGGCATACGGCAAACGGCACGCCCGTCGGCGTGACCAGCAGCGGCATGGGCTGTTCCTGCGTCGCGAGCGCCTTAGAGGAGCTTGCGGAAGCGGGTGCAACAACGGTCATCCGTGTCGGCACCTGCGGTGGCGTCCAGCCCTGGATGCAGCCGGGGCGCATCGTGATCGCAAGCGGCTGCGTGCGCGGCGAGGGCGCAAGCTATGAGCTTGTCCCGCCGGAATTTCCCGCCGTGGCAGACCCCTTCGTCGTCCGCGCATTGACGCAGGCGGCGCATGAGCTGGGCGACGACCCGCTGGTCGGGCTGTACCGCAGTCACGACGCATTCTACATGGAGTCCAAGGCAGCGCATCCCGACCTACGCGCACGGATGCAAAAATGGATCGACACGGGCGTGCTCGTCGTCGAGAACGAATCCGGCACGCTGTTCACCTACGGGCATCTGCTCGGGCTGCGCACCGCCAGCATTTGCGTCGCCCTCGGCTCGATGTTTGCCAACCCGAACGAGCAGGTCTACGGCGCGTATGCCGACCCCGATTTTTTGGCGAAGCGGATCGAGCTTGCTTCGCGTATTGCCCTCCGGGCAGCGGAGCTTTTGAAGGAGGCGGGAATATGAGCTTTGGAAGTATGAAACTGACCCACGCGGACGGGACGATGCACCACCTCGGCATTGACGAGACGATGGTCGCCAAGCGCGTCCTACTGACCCCCGACCCGCTGCAGGTCCCCTTTTACGCCGCCCTGATGGACAAAGCGGAAAAGGTCGGAGAATACCGCGAATATGTGACCTACACGGGGACACTCCAGGGCAAGCCACTCAGTGTGATGAGCTGCGGCTTCGGCTGTATGCCCGCTGCCATCGCGGTGGAGGAACTGAACCATCTCGGCGTAGAGGCCATGCTGAAGATCGACTGCTGTCCCGCTTTACAGCCCGAAACGCCTGTGGGCACACTGCTTGCCGCCTCCGCTGCGGTGCGCGGTGAGGGCGCGACAAAGGAATACATCGACCCCTCCTATCCCGCGGTGGCAGCCCCCACGCTGTTAGGCAAGCTGCTGGATGGCGGCGTTTCGGCAGGACTGTTCCGCAGCCATGACTGTCAAAGCCTCGAAACGCCGTGGACTGCGGGAGGGCGGGAGCGCATCGCCTATTGGGCATCCCTCGGCGTTGCCGCGATCGACGGCGAGACGAGCGCCCTGTATGTCATCGCCTCGATCCTAAAACGCCGTGCCGCTTCCTTGGCGCTGATTACGGAAAACTACGCAAGCGGCGAACAGCTTGCCGATCTCGACGAGGGAAAGCGCCGTCTGTTTGCCGTTGCGGCGGAGGCGCTGCTATGCTGCTGATCAAAAACGCCCTCCTGCCGGATTTTGATGCCTTGACAACGACCCCTTCCGATCTTCTGATCGAAAACGGCCGTTTTGCCGCCATCGCGCCGCAGCTTGCCGCAGATTGTGAGACGCTGGACGCCCGCGGTATGCTGCTGCTTCCCGGCATGGCGGATATCCATACCCATATGGTACAGAGCCTGACCAAGGGTCCCCTCGATGACCTCAACATCACCCAATGGCTGCAAAAAATGCTTGCCGCCCAGTGGTCACTCACCGAGGAGGAATGGTATTACGGCGTGCTGCTCGGCTGCCTGCAAAGTCTGCGCTACGGTGTCACGGCGATCAATGAAATGACCTATTTCCCGCACATCGACGCGGTGGTGCAGGCGTATCGGGACGCAGGCATCCGCGCCACCTTCGGCATCGGCGCAACGGATATCGCGGAAAACGAGCAGACCAAGGTCACAAGCGTAGACGAGTGCTTGACGCAGGCGGAATCTCTCTATGACCGCTGGCACGGCAAGGGCTTGCTGCGCACCGCCGCCGTGCCCCAGGGGCGTCCCGCCTGCACGCCGGAGCTGATGGTCGAACTTAAGCAGTTTGCCCGTGAACGCGGCTTGGTCTACCACACCCATCTTGCCGAGGGAAAAGCGGAGACAGCGCGTGTCCGTCTTTGGACAGGACGCGGCGAAGCGGAGGAGCTGGCATATCTCGGCGTATTGGACGAAAACACGATCCTTGCGCACTCGATCTGGCTCTCCGATGCGGAAATCGACCTTTTGGCGCAGACAAAAGCCGTCGTCGCCCACTGTCCCTCGACCAATATGAAGCTCTCCGACGGCGCGCCGCGCATTGCCCAAATGCTGCAAGCGGGCGTGCGCGTCGGCTTTGGCTGCGACGGCGAGGCGTCGAGCGCCAACCGTGACCTATTGCGCGAGGCGCGGCACGGCAGCTATCTGCAAAAGGTGCTGACCCTCGACCCGACCGTGCTCCCCGCAGGACAGTGCTATCGAATGCTGACCGAGACGGGCATGACGGCGCTGGGCTATGACGATCTCGGAAAGCTTTCCGTCGGCTGTCAGGCGGATTTCTCCCTCGTCCGCACGGATGACCTCAGCACCACCAACCGCCGCCGTATTCTGACGAATCTGCTCTACGCGGGCAGCGGCAGTCAGATCGACTCCGTCTTTGTGCAGGGAGAGCCTGTTCTGCGCGGCGGCAGCTTCGTACGGCAGGATATCGGAAGGGTGTTGGAGCAATGCGAACGGATCCTTGCCAAACTGGAGGAGCGAATGTGACCGTTTTCTATGAGGACGAGCAGCTTCTCGTCTGCCATAAGCCCGCAGGCGTGCTCTCTGCAAAGGACGCCTCCGGCAAACCTGCCATGTCCGACCTCCTCGCGCCGCGCAGGGTCTACCCCGTCCACCGCCTCGACCGCGAGGTCAGCGGGCTGATGGTCTTTGCCAAAACGCCCGAAGCAGCGGCGTTTCTCAGTGCGAGGATGCAGGACGGTTTTTCCAAGGAATACCTCGCCGTATGCGAGCAGACGCCGCCGGAAGACGAGGCGGAGCTTGCCGATCTGCTCTTTCACGACCGCGCAAAAAACAAGACCTATGTCGTGAAGCGCAAGCGTGCGGGCGTGAAGGAGGCAAAGCTCTTTTACCGTGTCGAAGCCCGTGCGGCGGACGGGCGCGCCCTGCTGCGTATCCGGCTGTATACCGGCAGGACGCATCAAATTCGCGTGCAGCTTGCCTCGCGCGGCTGCCCCCTCTGCGGTGACAAAAAGTATGGAGCAAAAAGCGGCGGAGTGCTCGCGCTCTGCTCGTGGCGGCTGTCCTTCCCGCATCCGAACAGGCAGCAGCTCTGCTTCACCCTGCCCGAATCGCTCCTTCCGTCCGAGATTGCCGCCGTTCGGTGAGATTTTTCTTGTAAAATGCAGCTTGATGCAGTATACTATATGGGCGATTTTTTGATTGGAGGTCAAAAAACTATGGCGATCCGTAAACGGCTGGACGCTTATCTCGTCCCCGGAAAACATATACATCTGATCGGTATCGGCGGCGTTTCCATGCGCCCGCTCGGGCTTGTCCTGCGCGGCATGGGCATGACAGTTACAGGTTCGGACATGAACTCCTCCGTCTCCACCGACGAGCTGATCGAAAAGGGCATTGAGGTCCATATCGGACATAACGCAAGAAATATTGAGGGCGCGGACTGCATCATCCGCACCGCAGCGGCGCATAACGATAACCCCGAAATCGCCGCCGCCCGTGCCATGGGCATTCCCGTTTTCGAGCGGGCGCAGGCGTGGGGACTCATCATGCGCGAGTACAAAAACGCCATCTGCGTCTCCGGCACCCACGGCAAAACGACTACGACCGGCATGATTACCCATATTTTCATGCAGGCGCAGCGCGACCCGACCGTCATGCTCGGCGGCTATCTCCCGCTGCTCAAGGCGGGGCACCGCGTCGGAAACGGCGACACCATCATCATGGAGAGCTGCGAATACTGCGACTCCTTCCTGAATTTTTATCCCACCGTCGCCATCATCAACAATATCGAGGCAGACCACTTGGATTATTTCAAAGATCTTGCCGCCGTGCAGCGCTCGTTCCGCAAATTTGCCGGACTCGTCCCCCGCACGGGCTATGTCATTGCCAACGGCGACGACGAAAACACCGTCGCTGCCCTCACCGATCTGAACTATATCACCTTCGGCATCGAGCTCAAAAACGATATCCATCCGAAAAATCTCTCCGAGGACTTCCGCTCCTTTGACATCATCTGCCGCGGCAAGCGCTACTGCCATGTGGATCTGTCCGTCTACGGGCGGCACAATGTCTATAACGCCCTCGCCGCAGCCGCAGCCGCCTATGTCATGGGCATCGAGGGGGAAGCGGTCAGTGCCGGGCTTGCCTCGTTCACGGGCGCGGGACGCCGCATGGAATTCAAGGGCAAGTACAACGGCGCTGCGGTCTATGACGACTATGCCCACCACCCCGGAGAGCTGCATGCACTGATCGACTCGGTCAGAACGATGGGCTATCAGCGCATTATCGTTGCCTTCCAGCCCCATACCTACACGCGTACAAAGGCGCTCTTTGACGACTTCATCCGAGAGCTGCGCCGCGTAGATGTCGCAGTACTGGCAGAGATCTACGCCGCCCGCGAGAGCAACAAGTTAGGCATCTCCTCCCTGGATCTTGCCAAGCAGGTCGAAGGCGCGATCTTCTTTGAAACGCTCCCTGAGGTTGCCGCCTATCTGCGCACCATCGCCCAGGAAGGCGACATCATCCTCACCGTCGGCGCCGGCGACATCTACAAAGCCGGCGAAATGCTGCTGAAATAAGTGCGCAAAGGGACACGCATTCCGCCCCTGTAGGGCGGGGCCTACCGAGTGCGCACAAATTGGTTTGTCGTACCGGCGGGCGGCTGATAGCCGCCCCTACGAAGAAAATCGGAGTCTACGCCGTAGGGGCGGCTATCAGCCGCCCGATGCAGGCACGCCTTCAATACTGTAGCGCGCGGCATCCTTGACGCGCCTATGCAGGTGCTCCTTTTGAAAGTTAGAGATTTTCAAAATCAGAAGTCCGTCAGGCAATTCCACGCAGGAGCCGTCCGCATCTCATGATCGGTATTGACGGATAAAATATTTTCTGATATACTAAAATCAGGCAAATGAATGTAGTGCCGCTTCAAAAGGAATATCGGAAAGGAGAATGCCCCATGACCCGCCATGCACGCCCTACAAAGCTTATCTTCCTTTTCCTGTGTCTGCTGTTTCTTCTCTCCCTCGTCGGCTGTCAAAAGGAAGACTTCCGCGCGCCGACAAATGTGTGGCTGAACTCCTTACAGACGCTGATAACGCAATGCGCCGCAGAAAATCCGGAAGCATATTCCGGCGCGGTTGATAACCTCAAGCAAAGCTCCGCCGACACAAAGGCGCATATTCTCGCGCTTGAAACGCTCGACCGTTACCCCAATGCAAAAGCCTTTCTGCTTATCGTGGTGCAATTTGCCGATGTGTTCGCGCAAGAGCCTGACAAGCTGCTGCTCGACTATCCGAATTGCTGGATTGCCGCCGTGTGGCAGGCGGTTTCTATCCTGACCGCCGCTGCAGATGCCGAAACAGAGGAAGCGTACCTGTCCGCCATCGACGCCGAAGCACGCACATGGCTGGATATGTTCTATCGCCCGGAAAACGGAGAATACCGTGTGATCGTCCCCGAGGAAATCGTGTGGGACGCCGAATAAGCCATAAAGTATCAGTGATTCCCTGCAAAAGCGGAAAATATTCTCGCTTTTGCAGGGAATCACTTATGATTATGATCGGCGCTCCGCCGTTACGGCACAGGCACGCTTCTTGCGAAAATAGCAATAAAGCAGACAGCCCGCGTTTACTGTGATCAACAGCAATGAGATCCACTGGGAGGTGGAAAGTCCAAACCATATACCGCGGTAAGCGTCGCCGCGCAGGAACTCATCGAAAAAGCGGAAGGTCGGATAGGCGAACAGATAGACCGAAAGCAGCCGTCCCTCCAATTTTTTCTTCCGGAACAGAGAATAAAGCACCAAGCACAGACAGGCATTGAACGCCGCCTCCAAAAGCTGCACCGGAAAACGCCGCACATCGTTTGCAAAGGGGATCGGAGAATAATGATACACAAAGCCGAAACTGCTTTCGATCCCAAAGCAGCACCCGCTGAAAAAACAGCCGAGTCTGCCAAACACATGAAACAGTGGAATACCGATCGCCGCAACATCCAAATAGCGCGCATTCAGGTGCTTTTTCCGGGTATAGACCAGCGTCACGATCAGGATCCCGATCAGACCGCCGTAAAAGACCGAGCCGTCGAAGATGATCTTCAGCGCTGACAAAAGCTCCCGAAAGGAGGATATTTTGTCGAAATTCCGAAACAGTGCCGCGATCAGACGGTAATTGGTCAAGCCATAGAGTAAGCCTCCGCCCGCTCCTGCTGCGCCAAAGCCGATCAGGGTCATAAACAACATTTGGATCTCGTCAAGCCCGTGATGCTCCGCAATGCGGTAGAGAACAAAAAGCGTTGTCAGTATCCCGAGAATTGCCAAGACGAGATAAGCCGAGATCGTTTTATCAAATATCTGAACATTAGGAATCATTGTTTCTCCTAAAGAAAGCAGACATAAGTCTGCGCTTATGTCTGCTTTTCTGTTTTTGTCTTATGGAAAATATCAATACCAATATCCGCTGTAGTTGATGATGTCATTTGCTGCACTGAGAACGCAGATGTAGCAGATAACAGCGATCAGGGACAGCGCCGTGCCGACAATACCGCAGACAAGACCCGCAATCGCAAGACCCTTGCCGGAGTTCGTCGTCTTTGCGACCTGCATACCCTTCGCGCCGAGGATAATGCCGACAACGGAGAGCACAAGAGCCACGAAGGAGAACCAACCAAACCAGCAGAACACCACGCCGATAATGCCGCAAACCAAAGCGCCGATCGCCATCGGATTGCTCTGCTTCGGAGCCTGCGGATAGCCGGGCTGCTGATACGGCTGCTGATAGGGCGGCTGCTGATAGGGCTGCTGCTGATACGGCTGCTGATATTGCGGCTGCTGATACGGCTGCTGCGGCTGCTGCTGCTGATAGTCATTGTTGTTGTAGTCCATTGAAAACGCTCCTCTCTTTTGTGTATGCAAAAGGAAGTTTTTCCATTCCGCATTCTATTATTAGAATACAACAGCCTGCACACCTTTGTCAAGTGTTATTTCCGCATTTTTATTTTATGATACTTCCTTTTTATACAAAACGCACCCGCATAGTGGGTGCGTTTTGTATGCGTCAATCTACTTTAGGAAGCTTGGCAAGGCTCTTCGCGATATCCTCATCGGTGGGGATATAATCGCCCATCTCGCCGTCATTATACTTCTGATAGGCAACGAGATCAAAGTAGCCCGTGCCGGTCAGACCGAAGACGATGTTCTTCTCCTCGCCGGTCTCCTTGCACTTCAGCGCCTCATCAATGGCAACGCGGATGGCGTGGCTGCTCTCCGGTGCCGGCAGGATGCCTTCAACGCGGGCGAACATCTCCGCCGCCTCAAACACACTCGTCTGCTCCACGCTCGTCGCTTCAATATAACCGTCGTCATAAAGCTGCGAGACGATGCTGCTCATGCCGTGATAGCGCAGACCGCCGGCATGGTTGGCAGAGGGGATAAACGAGCTGCCGAGGGTATACATCTTCGCCAGCGGACAGACCATGCCGGTATCACAGAAGTCATAGGCGTATTTGCCGCGCGTCAGACTCGGGCAGGATGCCGGTTCCACAGCGATGATGCGCATATCCGCTTCGCCGCGCAGCTTCTGTCCGACGAACGGTGCGATCAGACCGCCGAGGTTCGAGCCGCCGCCCGCGCAGCCGATGATGATATCGGGCTTGATGCCGTACTTATCCATCGCTGCCTTTGCTTCCAGACCGATCACAGACTGATGCAGCAGCACTTGCGCCAAAACGCTGCCGAGGACATAGCGGTAGCCCTCATGCGTCACCGCTGTCTCAACCGCCTCGGAGATCGCGCAGCCGAGCGAGCCGGTCGTTCCGGGGAACTCCTCTAAAATCTTTCTGCCCACATTCGTGGTATTTGACGGCGACGGCGTGACAGACGCGCCATAGGTGCGCATGACCTCACGGCGGAAGGGCTTCTGCTCATAGGACACCTTGACCATGAAAACCTTGCAGTCCAAGTCAAAATACGAACAAGCCATCGACAGCGCCGTGCCCCACTGACCGGCACCGGTCTCGGTGGTCACGCCCTTGAGTCCCTGTTTCTTTGCGTAATAAGCCTGCGCGATGGCGGAATTGAGTTTATGGCTGCCGGAGGTGTTGTTGCCCTCGAATTTATAGTAGATGTGTGCCGGTGTACCGAGCTTCTTCTCTAAGCAGTATGCGCGCACCAGCGGCGACGGACGGTACATTTTGTAGAAATCGCGGATCTCCTGCGGAATGGGGATATATGCCGTGTCGTTGTCCAGCTCCTGCTCGGCAAGCTCGCGGCAGAACACACCGGACAATTCCTCGAGCGTCATGGGCTTACCCGTCCCGGGATTGAGCAGGGGGGCGGGCTTATTCTTCATATCCGCGCGGACATTGTACCATGCCTGCGGCATCTCCGATTCTTCCAAATAGATCTTGTACGGGATCTCCTTCTGATTTGCCATGATGTGTTTCTCCTTTCAATTTTTGTTTGGGAGAGGAATACAAAAACTCCTGTCCCAGAAATCTGCTGGGACAGGAGTGAAAATCAATCCTGCGGTGCCACCCGGCTTGACGCGTTGCGCCCACTTTATGCGTACAATCATACGCCGACCCTTGATAACGAAGTGCCTGCTCCGTCTCGCCTACTCTGCTTCGGCTCGCCCTCCGATGCCCATTCGGCACAACCTTCCATACCGCACTCCCACCGACGGCGGCTCTCTGTGATTTCCGTGCTGTGCTTACTCACTCATCTTCAACGGTTTTCCGCATTATACCACCGTATTCTCCCTTTGTCAATCCCTCAAAAGGAAAATTTTTCTCTTGCAAATGCAGCTCATTTGGGGTATGCTAAGGGTACAAGTATTTTACATTGGAGGTATGATCTATGAAATACGCAGGCACAAAAACCGAACTGAATCTCCGTGAGGCATTCGCGGGGGAAAGTCAGGCACGCAACCAGTACACCTATTTTGCAAGCGTTGCCAAGAAGCAGGGCTTCGAGCAGATCGCCGCGCTCTTCCTGAAGACGGCAGAGAACGAAAAGGAGCACGCAAAGCTCTGGCTCAAGGCGCTCGAGGGCATCGGCGACACCAAGGCAAACCTTGCCGCAGCCGCCAAGGGCGAAAACTACGAGTGGACGGATATGTACGACCGTTTTGCCAAGGAGGCGGACGAAGAGGGCTTTCACGAGCTGGCAGAGCAGTTCCGCGGTGTCGCGATGATCGAAAAATCCCACGAGGAGCGTTTCCGCGCACTATTGAACAATGTTGAGATGCAGACCGTCTTCGAAAAAGCGGGCGAAACCATGTGGGAATGCCGCAACTGCGGTCATCTCGTCATGGGCAAAAAAGCTCCCGAAATCTGCCCCGTTTGCGCCCACCCCCAGTCCTATTTTGAGGTCCGCGCAGAGAACTATTGATCCCGCCGCCCGGCGCTGTGCTGCTTTTTCCCGGTTCCTCACAGCCGCCGGTACGCTTTCAGCCGCAAAACACCATTTTAAGCAGCCACGCCCCCCAAAAGGCGTGGCTGCTGTCTTTCTCCTATTGCGGCGGCATTTGCCGCCAATCGCCAATTTCCGCGCACACGCCCCTTGTGGGGCGCGACAACGCAGAACACGACGCGCTGTTTGATGTGCTCATTTCAACTCACACGCCCCTTGCGGGGCGCGACTATGGGAAACGCTGCGTTTTTACCGGCGCTTTAATTTCAACTCACACGCCCCTTGCGGGGCGCGACATGGGGCGCGTGCAGGCATCTATCGAGTTTAACATTTCAACTCACACGCCCCTTGCGGGGCGCGACTTGTTTTTGGCTATGTGGCGAACGCAACAAAATAATTTCAACTCACACGCCCCTTGCGGGGCGCGACCCAGCGTCACCAGCACGCGGACGGCATCTTCGCCATTTCAACTCACACGCCCCTTGCGGGGCGCGACTGAATATGCCGGTGAAACCTTTTACGGATTTCGAATTTCAACTCACACGCCCCTTGCGGGGCGCGACGCCTTGTCAACAGCCTCCGCAGGGCTGCCTTCCACGACACCCCGAACTGCGGCGCCCTTCGGTATGCC
>JAEDOK010000055.1 GCA_016302005.1 Oscillospiraceae bacterium
CCTCGCGGCGGTGGCAGGCGTGCTCTACTGCTCGACCTACCCCGTGCTGAATCCGACCGTCGGCTCCATTCCGGGCATCAAGGCCTTTACCGCAGCGGTGCTTGGCGGCATCGGCTCCATCCCGGGAACACTTGTGGGCGGTCTGCTGCTCGGCATCATTGAGATCTTCGGCAGAGCCTACATCAGTCAGGAGCTTGGCAACGCCATCGTGTTTGCGGTGCTGATCATCATTCTTCTTGTGAAGCCGAACGGACTGCTTGGCAAGAAGGTCACCGAGAAAGTATGAGGTGATTGTAATGCGTCTTTGGAAATCAAAAACCTCTCGTCAAAACCTCATTACGCTTGCTATGGTGATCGTCGCCTTTGCTGTTCTCTTTGTTCTGAACGAAGGCAACGTGCTCAGCCGTAGCTTCAGCGGGCAACTCGTTCCCATCTGCGTTTACATCGTCATGGCGCTGTCGCTCAACCTGACCGTCGGTATTTTGGGAGAATTAAGTCTCGGTCACGCAGGCTTTATGAGCATCGGCGCTTTCTCCGGCGTAGCTGCCGTGGCTTATTTTCAGCAGTATATTACCTCTCCCATTCTTTTAATGATCGTCACCATGTTGATTGGCGGCATTATGGCAGGCATTGCCGGTTTTCTGATCGGTATTCCCGTCCTGCGCCTGCGCGGCGATTACCTTGCCATCGTCACATTGGCTTTCGGCGAGATCATTCGCAATGTTCTCGAATGTCTCTATGTGAAGATGGAGGACGGCGCACTGCATTTCTCCATGTTCGGCTCTGCCGATCTCGGCGGTAATTTCATTATTTCCGGTCCGCAGGGCGCGAGCGTGCCCGCAAAGCTCTCTACCTTTGGTTTGGGCATCGGATTGGTACTCTTTACGCTGATCGTCATTATGAATGTCGTCCATAGCAAGGAAGGTCGCGCGATCAAGGCGATCCGCGACAACCCCATTGCCGCCGAATCCGTCGGTCTGAATCTGACAGCGTATAAGATGAAAGCCTTTGTAATCTCCGCGATCCTCGCGGGCATGGCTGGCGTCCTCTTCGCGATGAATTACTCCACCGTAGAGGCAAAGAAGTTCAATTTCAACACCTCGATCAGCGTGCTTGTCATGGTCGTCCTCGGCGGCATGGGCAATCTGCGCGGCTCCATCATCGCCGCCGCCCTTCTCACCGTCCTGCCTGAGCTGCTGCGTGGATTTGATGATTATCGCATGCTGATCTACGCCGTAGTGCTGATCCTTGTGATGCTGCTCAATGCAAATGCCCGCGTGAAACAATTCAAGCTCTCCTGCACGCAGAAGCTTCGCAGTCTCTTCTCCCGAAAGGAGGCGTCGAAATGAGCCATAAGAGCCAAACAAAAATGGTTCCGCTGCCGACCGATGTCATCATCCCCGAACGCGATATCGGCAAGCAGCCCGTACTGGACATTCGTAATCTCGGCATTGATTTCGGCGGTCTGACTGCGGTGGATTCCTTTACGCTTGCCATCGGTCCGACGGAGATCGCAGGTCTGATCGGGCCCAACGGCGCAGGCAAAACCACCATCTTTAACCTCTTGACTAATGTCTACCAACCGACACGAGGCTCAATCCTGCTGCGCGGAATCGATACAAAGGGTATGTCAACCGCGCAGGTCAATCGTCTCGGCATTGCACGCACCTTCCAGAACATCCGTCTCTTCGGCGGTATGTCCGTCTTAGATAATGTCAAGGTCGGTCTGCACAACAGCATCAAGTGTTCCTTTGCAAGCTCCCTGCTGCACACGCCCGGCTACTATAAAGCCGAGAAAAAGGCGCGGGAACGCTGCCTTGAGCTGCTTGATTTTATGGGCATGGCGGATATGGCGCAGCTCCGTGCCGATTCCCTCCCCTACGGTGCACAGCGGCGCTTGGAGATCGTGCGTGCGCTTGCGACAAATCCCGCGATCATCCTCCTTGACGAGCCGGCGGCAGGTATGAATCCCTCGGAAACTGCGGAGCTGATGGAGCAGATCGTGCGCATCCGCGACACCTTCGAGATTGCCGTTATGCTGATCGAGCATGATATGAATCTGGTCATGGGCGTGTGTGAGGGCATTGCAGTCGTAAACTACGGAAAGATCATTGCCAAGGGTACCCCGGAGCAGATCTGCAACGACCCCGTTGTCATTGAAGCCTATTTGGGAAAGAAAGGAGCTGCCGCACATGCTGCTGAAGGTTGAGAACATTCAAGTCTATTACGGCGCGATCCACGCGATCAAAGGCATCTCCTTTGAGGTGAACGAGGGTGAAACCGTAGCGCTGATCGGCGCAAACGGCGCCGGAAAGTCCACCACACTGAAAACCGTCTCCGGTCTGATGCACCCGAAGACCGGAAAGATCGAGTTTCTCGACAAAGACATCACGCATATTGAGGCGCACAAGCTCGTCTCACAGGGGCTTGCCCATGTACCGGAAGGACGGCATATTTTCCTGCAAATGACGGTGCAGGAGAATTTGGAAATGGGCTCTTTTACGCGCAAGGGCGATATCAGCGATGCGCTGGATAATGTATTTCAACATTTTCCGCGGTTAAAGGAACGGCGTAAGCAGATCGGAGGTACACTCTCCGGCGGCGAGCAGCAGATGCTTGCCATGGGCAGAGCGATGATGATCTCGCCGAAGCTGCTGATGCTGGATGAACCCTCCATGGGACTTGCTCCGATCCTTGTGGAGCAGATCTTCGACATCATCCGTGAACTGCGCAAGGCGGGTACCACCATTCTCCTCGTCGAGCAAAACGCCGGTATGGCGTTGGATATTGCCGACCGCGCTTATGTGCTCGAAACAGGCAATATCACCCTCTCCGGCACAGGTGCCGAGCTTGCCCAGAGCGAGCTGGTGAAAAAAGCCTACCTCGGCGGGTAAGCGTCAACGGTTACGGAAGCAAAAAGGTTCCGATCTCCACAATTTCCAAGGAGATCGGAACCATTATTATATTTTGACAGTATCGCGAATCGCCGTTTTTGCAAGCCAACACGAAAACGCGCTGTACAAACACAACAGCCAATGCGGGCTGTTAGACGATTGAGGGCACCGGTGTCGGTCTGGCAGGATCAAAAATCTTTTCCACTTCGAACAGGTCATCCAGCAGCTCCGGATCCCACCACATGCGGTAGCCGTCGATATTGCGCCGTCCCTGACGGACATAAGTATCGTGAATTTGCACCCAGTATTGCGTGGAATCCACATTGCAGAAGAACCGATAGCCCGCGTTGTACAACGCCTCAAACTTCGCGCCGGAATACTTTTCGACACCCGCGATGTCGCTTCCGTAAGGATAGATAAAAATATCCGTATCCCCTACGACAGGCTGCACCTGATTTTCCCATTTCTGCACATCGGAAGCGATCTCATCCGAATCGTGATTGCCGTAGCCGAAGTGGGCATAGCTGTGGCTTGCGATCTCCCAACCATGCTCCTTTAGGCACTTTGTCAGCGCCTGCGCGTCACGGATCTCCTGCTGATACGCATCGTTTCCGAGGATGCTCTCCCATTCGGGATGCGTATGGTAGCCGAACACGCCCTCATAGCCTGTCAGCGCAAGGATGCCGCGTGCGCCGCGGTAGGAGAAATCGGGATGCTCTTCAATAAATGCCTCCAGGATCGGCACAACATCGTATTCGCCGAACACCGTCTCTCCGTCGGCACGGATATACTCACAGGTCGGATGTCCGTCGCTCCCGATCACGAGCTTATTGGCAAAGCCGTCGCCTTTTGCGTCCGGGACGCGGTCTCCGTCGCCATCGACCATATACTCGTAATAATTCACATCGTCCTGCGAGAGAACAATCGGTGTCTTTCCGGGCGGAAGATAGATCTCTCCCTGTGTATAGACGGTGTTACCGCTTTCATCCGTCGTCGGCACGGCGATATCATGGATGCGGACGAGGACATACCCTCTCCGGTACAGCTCGTTCAAAATCGCGCGGAATTCCGCCACTGTCGCCATATACTGATTATAGCCGTTGGCGGTATATTCGTCGTCAAACGCGCGATCGGTATCCACAATCAGGCTGTGAAAGAAGATGTGTGTAATCTGCGTCGTATCCGCCCAGCGGACCGTCTTTGCTTTTTCCGCAAGATACCGGTCGTTCGCCTCCGAAAGCTCAGGCTGCTGCATCCAGTCCGCGCCGTACTCCGACAGCACTTCAACTGCTGCGTCATAGTCATAGCCCGCAGCGAGACGGTCGCCCCGTTCGATCAAACCGGCAATGATCTCCTCACGCGGTGTCGTGGATTCTGTCGGCTCTGTCGTTGTCTCTGGCGGCGCACTCTCAGGCAGAATCGCGCCGACCACCAGATAAATCAGCCCGCTGAGCACCAAAAGCGCAGCTAAGGCAATGGCAATCAGGATCAGCCATCCGCGTATGTTTTTTTTGCGTCTTTTCCTCCGCTTTCCCGTCGGGCGTCGCGTCTGCTGCCCGCGCTGCGGCGTCCGCCGCTGCTGAGGCGTTGTTCTTTCGCGTAGAGCGGAAGTCGGTGCGCTTTGCCGCTCAAGCGTGGTGCGATAGGAATCCTCCCGCTGCCGCAGCGCTTTCTCTGCATCCCATTGTGCGTCAAAATCAAACGGTGCCGGGCGAGGGGTTCTCTGCCTGTCTTGATCATCCCATGCGGACATAAGAAATCATCCCTCTTTCTCTTCTTTATTCGCTCAGGAGTCTGCGTCTTGCAATGTTGATGGTATCCTCCTGCATATGGTTGATCCATGCGAGACTCTTTCCGCAGCCGTAGGCAACGCAGGAATCCGCATCGTCGGCAACCATGCATTTGATCTCCGTGCGCTCCTGCAAGAGCATATCCAAGCCGTAAAGCTGGCTGCTGCCTCCGGTCAGTACGATGCCGTTTTTGGAAATATCCGCAACAAGCTCCGGCGTTGTCTGCTCCAAAACATCAAGTACCTTGTCGGCGATTTGGCGCGCAGGGCGTTTCAGCGCTTCAACGATCTCCTCGGAGGTCACGGTGATCTCTCGCGCAAGTCCGGTTTTCAAGTCTCTTCCCTTCACGCACATGGATTGAACCTCCGGTCGCGGCAAAACACAGCCGATCGTCAGCTTGATCTCCTCGGCAGTATTCGCGCCGATCACAATGCCGAAACGCTTTCGGACAAATTTGATGATCGCCTCGTCAAATTCCGCGCCCGCAATCTTCAGCGAGGAGGACTGCGCAACACCGTTCATTGTCAGCACACCGATATCCGTCGTACCGCCGCCGATATCCACCACCATGTGTCCCTCCGGCGCGGTAATATCCAAATGTGCGCCGAGGGCTGCCGCCAAAGGCGCCTCGATCAGGTAAACGCGTCTTGCGCCCGCTTCCATCGCCGCCTGTATCACAGCGCGTTCCTCGACCTCCGTAATGCTGCTCGGTACGCTCACGATCATGCGCGGCTTGATAATGGCATGCTTCATCACGCAGCGTATCATCTCTGTAAGCATCCGCGCCGTCAGCTCATAGTCGGAGATCACGCCGTCTTGCAGCGGGTGGATCGCTACAACATTGCCCGGCGTTCTTCCAAGCATATTTCTCGCAGCCGCACCCACCTGCAAAACCTTTCCGGTATTCTTATCCAACGCAATCACCGCCGGCTCACGGAGCACCACGCCCTTTCCCGCTGCATAAATCAAGACATTGGATGTGCCGAGGTCAATACCTAAATCCTTAGAAAACAAAAACATCTGTTACACCTACCGTCAGTTATTCGAAAGTTGTGTTGCTGCCACCGTCGCGCATAGCACACTTGATGCACCTGCCGTCAGAAGGATACGGCTGCATTCACTGAGCGTTGCGCCGGTGGTCATAATATCGTCGATCAGGAGTATGCGTCTGTTCATAAAATGCTCCGGTTCGACAGCGCGATAAACATTGATCACATTTGCCCGCCGCGCCTCCGTACCCTTCAGCTTCGATTGCGATGGGTTATCACGCACCTTTTCCAGTGTACGCACGCAGGAAATGCCAAGCTCACTCGCCACGGTTTTTGCAAGGAGATAGCTTTGATCGAAACCGCGCTTCCGCCGCCGTTTTTTGCTGACGGGAACCCAAGATAATATATCAAACTCCGCGTTCATGCGCAAAAGCTGCATGGCAATCAGGCGTCCGTAAGCTCCGGCATATTGCTGCATTCCCTGAAACTTATAGCGTTTCAGGGAAGCCGCCACGTCACCTGAATAGGCAGTGACCGCATAGCACTGCGTAAATAATTCCCCACGCTTGATCGGAGTATCCAATACGGAAAGATTTTTTCGGCAGTCCGCGCAAAAATCCGTTTCCTTCTCCCGCAGCAGTTTTCGGCAAATCGTGCAATGCGGCGGATACAGAAGGTCAAGAAACCATGTGACGATACTCATTTTGCCATACACTCCGCCAGGCGATGGCGCAAGCCGCTGTAGCGCTTATTACGGCGGTTATTGGCAGTCATCTGCGCAACGACCTCCTCATTGCCCACAAGGATCAGCAGCTCGCGGGCACGCGTAATCGCCGTGTAAAGCACACCGCGCGTCAACAGCATCGGAGCGCCCGCATATGGGACGAAGATCACAGCGCGGTATTCACTGCCCTGACTTTTGTGCGCGGTAATGGCATAAGCCAGTTCCAGCTCCGGCAGCATGTCCGAGTCATAGATCGCGACTCGGTCATCGAAGCGAATGCGAATCGCATCCTCCTGCGGATCGATCTGCTCAATGATGCCGATATCACCGTTAAAGATCCCCATACCCGCGCCGCCGTCGGTTTTCTTCCATAGTATATCATAATTGTTGCGGATTTGCATCACCCGATCGCCCTCCCGAAAAACATAGCTTCCGCAGGGCTTCTCTCGTTTCTTCGGAGCAGGCGGATTGAGTGCCTCCTGAAGCGCAAAGTTGAGACGGAAGGTGCCCGTCTCTCCCTTGCGTGTCGGAGAGATCACTTGAATTTCGTCCGCCGGAATTCCCATGTTCTTTGGCAGCCGCAGTGCGCATAGCTCCGTAATCGTCTGCACGACTGCGTCGGGGGAGCGGCGTTTCATAAAGAAAAAGTCTCGATCCTTCGCTGTCAGGATCGGCAGCTCTCCATGGTTGACCGCGTGCGCGTTCATGACAATCAGGCTCTGCTGCGCCTGACGAAAGATCTCCGTTAAGCAAACCGTGTGCACCAAACCGCTGCGGATGAGATCGGAAAACAAGTTGCCCGCGCCGACCGATGGGAGCTGATCCGGGTCGCCGACCAAGATCAGCGTTGCCTTCTCCGGCAGTGCCCGCAGCAAGCTGTGCATCAGTAGAAGGTCGACCATGGACATCTCATCGACGATCACCGCGTCACAATCCAGAGGGTCGTCCTCGTCACGGCGGAAGTACATCTCTCCGGTCTCCGGCGAAATCTGCGCCTCAAGCAGGCGGTGAATGGTAGAAGCCTCACGGTCAGTCAGCTCTGAAAGCCGTTTTGCAGCGCGGCCTGTGGGCGCAGCCAATAGCGTCTTGCGGTGCAGCAGCTCAAACAAACGCAGGATTCCCGCAAGCGTCGTCGTCTTACCGGTGCCGGGGCCACCGGTGAGAATCAGGAGCTTCTGTTCCGCAGCGCAGCGGATCGCCTCTTTCTGCCGCTCTGCATAGGTCAGACTGCTTTTTCGCTCGATGCCGGAAAGCACACGCTCCGCGTCGGGAAGCTCGTCCTCCGGCGCGCAAGCCATGCGGCAGATCCGTTCGGTGACGGAAAGCTCCGCCTCATGGTATTCCGGCAGATAGACGGCGATAATTCCCGCAATTTCATCTGTCACCACGCTGCCCAGCGCACAAAGGCGATCTATGGCAGCAAGCACAGCAGCGGTATCGAGATTCAGCATCGTCGCAGTCGCCGCACCGAGCTTGTCCATCGGTAAAAAGGTATGTCCGTTATTCAAATTGTGGCGCAATTCAAACACTACACCCGCTTCCACACGCAGGTCGTTATCGCCGTCAAAGCCCAGCTCGATCGCCATGGCATCAACGGCGGCAAAGGATGCGCCAAACTGTGGCTTTGTCAATAGATAAGGGTTCTCATGAATCAGCTCCAGAGACTGTTCGCCATAGACGCGGTAAAGTCGAACCGCGATCTCGGCAGGAATGCGGTAGGCGGTCAGAAACTCGATCAGTCTGCGGACGCCGACCTGTCTGCGGAAGGACGCGCCCATTTCCTGCGCGGCTTTTAAGGAAATGCCGCTGATCTCTGCGAGACGTTCGGGCGCTCTGTCAAGAATTTTCAGGCTGTCCTCCCCGAAGCGTGCAACGATTTTCTCCGCCGTCTTCGGACCGATGCCCTTTACTGCGCGGGAGGACAGATATGCACGAATCTCATTGACGGAATCCGGCAGCAGGCGCTCTAAGAACTCCGCCTCAAATTGTTTTCCGTATGTGTTATGTGTCGTCCATTTTCCCGTTACGATCAGCCGCTCGCCGGCGATCGGCGCGGGGATCGTTCCGACAACGGTAATCACGGAGCCGTCCTCGCTGTCAAGCTTGATTACCGCGTATCCGTTTTCCTGATTCTGAAATACTACAGCGGCAATCGTTCCGCTAATCAGCTCCTGCTCCAATATCCTCGTTCTCCGTTCGTATAATTTCAGAAAGCTGTGACCGGCTGCACAAAAGAGCGTCCTCCCGTCTGCGAAGCAGCAGCTCCGCCGCGAGCTGGCCCTCGCAGTCTATTCCGTCGTCCACAAAAATCAGCGTTGTACGCAGACCCAGCCATTCGCGCTGGCGTAAGGCGGCACGCATCGTCTGCTGCACAAGGGCAGCGTCACCCTTTAGCGGAACGACATAGAAGGAATTCCTTGCCTCCTCCGGCGAGAGCAATGCGTCAAAAAACAGCCAAACAATCAAAAGCATTCCCGACGCTGCCAGCGCCGCGATCACAATCGTTAAAACCACACAGATCACCTCACGCCATTCTATGTTTCGGCGCGAGAAAATGTACCCATCATTATTTTACTACAGCCAATGCCGAATCGCAACGAGTTTTTACAAAATAATCATTTTTCGCCCATCTGAATTCAGAAAAAGCCCCTGCGGACGGATCCGCAGGGGCAAGATAAGCAATTTATTCCGCTTCTTCGACTTGAATTCCCTTTTCAGCAAACGCCTTGAGGAGCAAATCCATATCCGAGGGAATGGAGATCGGCTCGCCGCACGCCTTGATTGCATTGGCAACATCCTTCAGGCCGTTGCCCGTGACAACAGAGACGATCTTCGCGTCCTTCGGGAGCTTCCCCTGCTCACAGAGCTTCTTGATACCTGCCGTACCCGTCACGCCCGCAGGCTCACCGAATACGCCGCAGGTACGACCGAGGAGCTTCTGCGCCGCCATGATCTCCTCGTCGGAGACATTGACGACGATGCCGTTCGATTCCCGGATCGCCATAAGCGCCTTGTCCGCGTTGCGCGGCACGCCGACAGCGATGGAATCGGCAAGGGTATTCTCCTCCATCGGATACCAGTCCTCATTGTTTGCAATCGCGCGGTTTAAGGGGCAGCAGCCCTCCGCCTGCGCGGAGATCAGACGCGGCAGCTTGTCAATAAAGCCGATGGCATACAGATCCTTCAAGCCCTTCCACAGACCCGCGATCGTGCAGCCGTCACCGACGGAGATGGCGATATAATCGGGAACCTCCCAGTTTAATTGCTCCATGATCTCCAAGCCGACGGTCTTCTTACCCTCGGAGAGATAGGGGTTGATCGCGGCGTTGCGATTGTACCAGCCCCATCTGTCAATTGCCTGCTTGGACAGTTCAAATGTATCCTCATAGCTGCCCTGCACGGAGACCACCGTCGCGCCGAAGGTCATGAGCTGCGCGACCTTCCCCTTCGGGGCGCGGGAGGGCACGAAGATATATGTCTTCAAGCCCGCCGCCGCAGCGTTGCCCGCAAGGGACGAAGCGGCGTTGCCGGTAGACGAGCAGGCAATCACCTTCGCGCCCGCCTCCTGCGCCTTGGCAACCGCCATTGCGGAGGCTCTGTCCTTCAAAGACGCGGTCGGGTTCTGCCCGTCGTCCTTGACCCAGAGCTTTGCAATGCCAAGCTCCTTTGCCAATCTGTCCGCCTCGTACAGCGGCGACCAGCCGACGCGCAGCGGCGTGTTCGGGGTCGTCTCCTCGACAGGCAGCAGCTCGCGGTAACGCCACATGGAGCGATCCTCCCGCGCGGCGAGCTTTTCCTTCGTCAGCGTGGTCTTGATATAGTCATAGTCATAAATGATATCGAGGATACCGCCGCACTCACAATTGGTCAGATTCGGCACAGCCTTGTATTCTCTGCCGCATTTCACACAGCGGCCGCATTTTACATTTCTCATATCTGTCCTTTCTCCTATTCTGAAGGCTCAAAGAAAATGTCCTCACTCCATCGGAGTGGATTTTCGTCAATGTACTGCCAAATTCGCAAGTAATCCGTTTCATTGCGAACGACATGATCGTAGAATGAACGCTGCCAGAGCTTCTGATACTAAAAACCGATTAAAATATTCATTTCAATCGGTTTTCAACGCC
>JAEDOK010000056.1 GCA_016302005.1 Oscillospiraceae bacterium
GACATGTCCTGTTGAATCAGCGGCTCTGTCTGCGTGGGCAAAGCCCACTTGTCATTCGCCTTGATTCTGCCACTCCTTCTTGCTCGCTTTCTCCGCCACAGGCGGCGCTCGCAAGCGTCCCCCCGCCGTCCGCGAAGCGGCAGACGGTACGGGCGAACAAATTTGTACGCAGTCGGTAGTTCCTGCACGCGGGCGGATACTATCCGCCCCTACTATGCTGTTAAAGCTAAAACTTTCTAAAACAGCTTCATAAGCAGATCGTAGGGCACGCCGACTCGGCGTGCCGTCCGCGAAGCGGCAGGCGGTCGGCATGAACGAGTTTGTAGGCAGTGGGTAGTTCCTGCACGAGATTGCCACACCCAGTGTGCGCACTGGGTTCGCAATGACACAGTGGGAGGTTTGTGCCCAGTCGGTAGTTCCTGCACCGGCACGCCGAGGTCGGCGTGCCCTACGGTGAACTGCTACCGATATCAAAAGCTCAGGTTTTAAAAAGTAAAGTTTTAGATGTAACAACGTACTACGGCGTTGGCTGTGACATATCTCGTAGGGGCGGCTATCAGCCGCCCGCCGGAACGCAGCCGGTAGTTCCTGCACACGGCGGGGACATGTCCCTGCCCTACAAGGGGCATAGCAATGACATGCATGCCATTGCGGCAGCATAGCAAAAAAAGACGCAGAGAAAGCAAACTTCTCCGCGTCTCGTGCTTCATATGGAAATTACAGACGGATACGACCGCCGATGAGTCTGCCGGTCGCGGCAAGGCGCTCCGCGTCTCTGCCTCTGGGTTCCAAGACACCATGTGCGCCGAGAACCATGAGGATCGCAAGATAAGTATCCCAGCCAAGCGGAGCAGCGCCACGCTCCATCTCGGAAATCTTCTGACGGCTCTTACCGACTGCATCGCCAAGCTCTGCCTGAGACATACGCATCTTCTTGCGGTATGCGGGCAGATCCTGCACCAAAGATTCGATCAATTCTTTTTGCTGTTCTGTCTGTACAAACTGCGGCATATCCTTACCCTGCTTTCTTATAATAATATTGTTTTCAAGGGTAATCAGTCTCACCCTTGTAGTCTATTTAGATTATAACATAGTAATTATTAAATGTAAACCCTTTCTTGAAAAAAATCTCGAAAATTTTAAACTTTCTTAAGATTTTTTCAAAACCAAGCCCCGCCGTACTGTGTCAGGCAAAAAGTGACGAACGCGATTACCGCAAGAATCGCGGCGCCGCCGAAAATCCATAGGAGCGCACGCTCCCAGCGCGGCGTTTCCCATGCATCTTGCGCCTCTTCCTCCGCAAAAGACACGATCCCCGGCGTAAAGCTCCGCAGGATCGGCGCGGGCTTTTCCCCGGCAAGCGGCTGCATCTCGGATTCCTGCGGTTCGCAATGCGCCGCTGACAGCTTGCTGCCGCAGAGCAGGCAAAACGCCCGTTGCGGCGGATTCGGGAAGCCGCAGCTGCATTGCAGGTATCCTGCCTCCTGCGGCATGCAAAGCCGATGCGACGGCAGTCTGCGCCAACGGGTGCCGTCAGCAAAGACAGCGCGCTCGACCGAGACGCGCAGACGCTCGACCTCCGTTCGCGGCAGGACAAGCATACGGTCTTCTCCGAAGATCCCGCACGGCGCGGCGGCACAGTTTGTCAGCGGCAGCTCAGGTACCCGATATACGGTCTTTCCGAACGCATCAAAGCCCTCCACGGACAAAAACACCGTGCTGATCTCACGCTGTCCGCAGTTGACCATACGCACCTGCAGGAAGACCGCGCCGCTGTCCCGCTCGATGCTGCGGCGGGTACAGTGCACATAGACGGGTGACTCCGGCTGAAACACAAACTGGCGCTGCGGGGCAAGGGTGAGAAAACGATCTGTCGGGATCATGCGTCTGTCTCCCCGCTGCCGCGTGTAAAGACCGCCGTGTAGCTCTCGCCGTCTGCCAAAGCAGCCTGCTCTATCCCAACTGTCAGCGCTTCTCCGTTTTTAGAGAAGCACCACCAAGCCTCGCCGTCGTTCCAATCCGCTTTTTCGCCGTCCACTACATCATACAGTCCGGCGCTGTCGGCAGATTCCGCCACAAGCTTTTCTTCCTTCAGCGCCTCGGCAAGCGTTTCCTGCTCGGTGTCGATCTTGAAGACCTTTTCCGTTCCGTCCGCGTGTATGACCGTAAAGGTAATATGTTTCGTCCCGCTTTGCCGGGCGGACTGCGTGTAGCAGCCCGTCAAGCCGCACAGCATACATAGCAACAGCAGTATCGCCGTCATTCGTTTCATAAGGCTGCCCTCCGATCTCTTTAGGATGATCTTACCACATTCCTTTGTCGGAATCAACAATAATACGCCATAAAACAGGAAAAAGACATGCAAAGCGCACCCTCCGGCACGAGGATGCGCTTTTTTCAGGAGATATATCGGGGCATTGGGATATACATTGCTATGACAGGTCGGCACCCATTTCACAGGTGTAGAGCCACGCAATGCTGTCACCGTCAGAGAGTGCATAGTCCGAGCAGCCGACAGAGGGGAACGAACCGTTCACCGCATAGAGCCACCCAGAGCCGCTTCCGCAGTCTCGCTCATAGAGATTGCCGATCCCTTCGATATAAGCGGTATTATAGATGGGTGAAACAGAGAATTCCAGCGCAATACCATACTGCTTTGTGACGCGCTGCAATACATCAAACACCGTGTCACCCTCTTGCAGCTCTACACTGACCGTACCGAGCATCCAACCGTCTTTCGGCACGATCGCTTCCTTTCCCGCCTTCAGATCATCCATATGTGAAAGGACGGTTGCGCAGGAGATATAGATCGTGCACTGCGGCACGGGCGATTCGGTGGGCAGCTCTGTCGTTGCCGTCGTTGCCGGTTCCGTTGCGGTAGGCTGCGTTGCAGGCGGTTCCGTGACCGCGCTCGCCGTTGTCGGCGCTTCCGTCGCAGGAGGTTCCGTTACTGTCGTTACAGACGCGGAAGGCTCCGTTGCCGCACTCGGCGTTGTCGGCGTTTCCGTCGCGGATGCTTCCGTCACTGTTGTTGCGACCGCAGAGGGCTTTGTTGCAGTCGGCGCCGTGGAGACGACAGTCTGCTCCTGTAGTGGAGCGGACTGTATGGTCAAGTCCGGCGTTGAGAGGGCTTTCTCTCCCGTTTCAGGCTGCGATGTATCGCCGAAGAAAAACGCCGCAGCCAAAATGCAAACGATCACCAAAGCCGCAATCGCGGCATATTGCCATTTTTTCATTTTGCGAGATAACGGCAGAGCATGGCAGCCGCCTGCGCACGGGTTGCCGTGCCCTGCGGGTCAAGACGGTTGCCGTCGGTGCCGTTGATCACGCCTGCGGTCACTGCCCAATGTATGGCATTCTGCGCCCAATCGGAAATACTATCACGATCAACGAAGGTCTCAGGCAGCGTGGTACCTTCCTTCTCTCCGGCATAACGCCACAGGATCGTGGCAAACTCCTCGCGGGTGATCGGTGCGTCGGGTGCGAAGCAATTGTCACCGACACCGTTCACGATATTTTTCTGCTGCGCCCATGTCACGGCATCGGCATACCAGATGTTCTTCTCCACATCAACGAAGCTGCTCTCGCCCTCCGCTTTCTCTCCCGAGGCGCGGTAGAGGATGGTCACAAGCATGGCGCGCGTCATTGTGCTTTCCGGCTCGAAGGTAGTCGCGGATGTTCCGTTCATCCAGCCCCGTTCCGTCGCCGCGCAGATCTCTGCGCGTGCCCAATGCCCGTCCACATCCGTGTAACGGACGCAATCATGCGCCTTGACGCTGATGCGGAAATAAGCGACACTCTTACCGCCGAGGCTCGAAATGCTGCAATTGACCGTTTGAGAGAAATCAGCGTCCTTCAGCCCGGTGACAATGGCATAGTGCGGATTGAGCGAAGTGGTATAAGTGCAATCCTCCGCCTTGCCGTCATAGCCGAGATCGAAGGTCAGAACGAACGGATCCTCCTCCGTGCCGCTGCCCTTTGCAGGCTCGCCGTCTACCATGTAGGTCACCACGGCGTTGTAGTTTTCGTCAAAGGTCGTCGTGCGGGTCATTTCCTTTGTCACGCCGCCGAGGGTAATGCTTGTAAACACGGGCAGCCCGTAGAAGCCGGTGCCGATATCGTCGGTGGTCGTGTCAAGATTCATCGTATAGTGGAGCTGCAGCACATCACCGCTCTTCGGCGTGATCGTGCTTAAGCCCCAATTGGAGAAATCATCATTGTTATAAGAGAGCATCCAGCCGGAGTAGCCGCCGCAGCTTCCGAGTCCGTTGATCTCGGTAATGTAGCCCTCCGCAACGCCCTTCGCCTCGATGCCGTTGGCATCAAAAGCCTTCTGCACCAGCTCTGCGGCAGTCATTCCCTCGGTGAACGCCACGGGATAATCCGCAAGGACAACGCCCGTCTCGCTGGCGTTTTCCGCCTTTGCCGCAGAGGCGGTATAGTCATACACGCCGACATAGACATAGCTTGCGCCGCTGTTTTTCACATCCGACATATCAAACAGAGAGGTCTTTCCCTCGAGGAGACGCGCATAGCCGGCAAGCGCATATCCGACCTGTTGCGTGGCAAGCAAATTGGGCGTGTTGTCAGCATGACCGAAAGCAATTGCGTCTTCCGCAAGATAGGAGAAGATCGCGGAACCGAGCCACGCGCCGTCTTCCTTTACAAAGCGGCTGTCCTTCGCAGGGTCAATGCCGAGGCTGCACAGCGCAAGCAGCACCTGTGCCGGAGATTCGGAGCAAGCCGTGCCCCAAGACTCATAGCCGCCGTCTGCCTGCTGCAAGCCGCTCAGCACCGTCAAGCCGCGATCGACCGCTTCCTTTACCTCTGCCTGCTTGTAGTAAGGTGCGAGCGCCTGAATGACCATCGCGGTCATATCGACATCCGCCTTGCTGCCGAAAAATGCCCAGCCGCCGTCTGTCAGCTCCTTGTTCAAAAGCTCCTGCACATAGCGCTCACGCGTCGCCGTCGCGCCCTCGGGCAGCACATACGCGGCACTGTCCAAAGCGAGCAGGGTATAAAGCGTTCCGTTGATGCCCTGCGACGAGGTCTTGTCAAAATCGCCCAGCGGCGCGATCATGCTGTAGCCCGCAAAATCGGACGCGTCCACGCCGCAGGCCGTCAGCGCAAGCGTGATGCGGGAATAAGTGGTGTTGTTGAACTCGTCCATCACGCCCTTTTTCTCTCGGATCTGCTGCGCCATATACGCCAGATATTCCGTGCGCAGCTCCTCCGTCAGGTTGCCGCTGCGGGCAAGCTGCAAAATCGTCCAGTCGCTGAAGCTTCCCGCAGTGCGTGTCTCGATAAGGTAATCCGAGATGCCGTCCACCGCGTCGGCAAGCTCCATCGGAAGCGCAGCCGCCTCTGCCGCAAACGCAGCGGGCAGCACGCTGAGCAGAAGCGCCAGCGTCAAAAGAAATGCAATCGTTCTTTTCATGTTGGTTCCTCCAATGATCAAAATTGAACTGCTCCCACACAAAAAAGGCTGTGGCAAACCTGCCACAGCCGTTTTTCTGTGAGAAATGACACTTTTTGTAGGTCTTCTGACTTACGCTTAGGATCCATCGGATCTGCGGACGCGCTCTGCCTTCCCGGTTTCCCAGTGACTGACTTTCGTCAACGAGCGGCACCCTCAGCGCTTACAGCGGCGGTTACCGCGGGGACTTTCACCCCATTCCCTTGTTCATCTCCGCGCCTGCACGGCAGCGGAGCCACAAAAAGGAGACAATATGAAGTTCAGCAACAGTATAGCACTCCGGAGGTCTTCTGTCAAGCAGGAATCGCCTGAGAGAGGTTCAAAAGTATCTGCGCAATTTCCGCGCGGGTCGCCGTACCGGTCGGGTCCAGCGTGGCGTTCCCCTTGCCGTTCAGGATATGCAGACCGACCGCCCAGCGCATCGGCACCTTGGCATATTCGGAGACCTGATCCGCGTCGCGGAAAACGCTGAGATTACCGGACGCGCCGATCTCCTGACCCATATACTTGGCATAGCGGTAGAGCATCGCCGCCGTTTGCTCCCGCGTCACGGGCGCTTCGGGGCTGAATTGCGTCGCGCTCGTACCGTTCACAACGCCGGAGGTATACGCCCACGCGACGGCATCGGCATACCATCCCTTCGCGGGAACGTCCGTAAACGGATGCGTGCCGCCCGTCTCGCCGCTCATGCGGTAAAGGATCGTCGCCAGCATCGCCCGCGTCAGCGTGCCCTCCGGATCAAACCGGTCGTCCGCCACGCCGTTCATATAACCGCCGCCCACGGCAAAGTCAATCGCCTCATGATACCATGCGTTGACATCGGTGTCAACATAGCGCAGGAGATAACACTCACGGCTGCGCAGGACGGTCGTGTAATACTGTACGCCGTTCTTCTCATAGCCGTAGAGTGCATAGAGCGTCGTCGTCTCGCTCGTCGGCGTGAACATGTCGGTAAAATACATCGGTGCAGCGGTGCCGTCCTCGCACTTTTCCGGCGTCCAGCCGACAAAGACATATGCCTCGGCGTCCGCATTCGGTGTGCCGGTCGGCACAGTCAGCCTAAGCGCGTCACCCACATAGCCGGTATCTTCTGCTTTTTCGCAGCCCTCGGGCACGGAATAGGTCACTTTTGCGGCTGTTTTTGCGGCAAACTGAACCGTCAGGATACAATCGGCAGTCAAATTCTCCACACGGAAGGTATTCTCCCCCTCCTGTGTCACGGTCGCGGCATTCTCCGGCGTGAGGGTATAGCCCGCGACATAAGCGCCCTCGGCAGGCGTTGCAGTGACGACATTGCCCTCAACGCTGACCGTGCCGAGCGTTTCGTCATTGGAAGCGGCGCTGAGGCGGGGGATAGCGGCAAAATTGACGGTCAGCAGGCAATCGGCAGTCTTATCCGTCACGCGGAACACATTGCCCTCCCATGTGACGGTAGCTGCATCCTCCGGCGTGAGGGTATAGCCGGCGACATAGGCGCCCTCGGCAGGCGTTGCAGTGACGCCATAGCCCGTGAGACTAACCGTGCCGAGCGTTTCGTCATTGGAGGCGGCGGTCAAGGTATACACCGGCGTTTCCTGCTTGAGCGTCCAAGTGGAGCAGACCGTCTGCAGATTATCCACCTTTCCCTGTCCGGGATATACATCCTCGCTTGAGACAATAATCGGGAAAGCGGCAAAATACTTCTGCGCGTCGGCAACGGTTTTATATGTAGTATTATCGTCCCAATATCCGTCCGCTTTCTTCATGGCAGCGACCGCCTCCGCAACGGTCGAATCGCCGCAAAGCTTGTCAAAGAAGGTTGCTTCCCACTTATAATCGTAGGTAAAGGTCACGGACTGGGAGTAGCCGTAGACGACCTCAACGCCCCTTTCGCGCAGCGGAGCCTGCAAGCCGTCCGTCGCCAGGCCGAGGCAGATCGCCATCCAAAGGAGGCTGCGGGGCGCATTGTTTTCCATGTGGTTGGCGATCGCCGTGCCGTCGACGCAATAATAATGCATCTTTCCATCGCTTCCGCCTTCGAAATAGTGGTAATAGGTGCCGTAGGGGCCTGTCACCGCAGCCTTATCCGCATTCGTGATTCCCGTCTTGGATTGCAGGCAGATATAGGAGCTGTTCGCTTGCGAGGCGTAATCATAGACATCGTTCCCATAGCGGTCCGTATAACCCATTTTTTCCACATAGTCCGTCGTACCGTGGCTGTCAAAGATGACCACACCGCAAGTCTCCATCGCATCTGCAATGGCATCAACCGTTGCCGCAGTCGTCAGGTAGGTCGTTGAAGTGCCACCCGTTGCCTCGGCGATCGACGCGCCCTCATCCTTATAACGGGTGGTGAAGCTTCTGTCAATGCCGTAATAGGGCTGAAACACCGCGACATCCACGCTGTCGGGCGAACCGCCCTTTTTTGTGTAGGATACTGTCTCGACGCTGCCCTCGACCGCAGCACCGTCGGCATTGCGGATGCGGCTGCGCAGGCGCGGGGAATAGCCGCAGACCTCGCCGTCCGTCGTCTCCCAGAAGAAGAACGCGTTTTCTCCGTCATAGGTGCAGGTGCCTTCCTCGTAATACTCCGAAGAGACGACCAGCGCGGCAACCTCGCCGGAAATGGCAGCATAATCCGCCGCAGTCGCCCGTGTGCCCCGTTTAGCGACAACGGTCTTGTCCTCCAAAGCGGTGATCTGCGCCCAAAGCGCCTCGCTTGCGTTCCTGTCTCCGTTTTCCTCCGCCGAGACGGCAAAGGGCAGCAGCGACAGCAGCATTGCGGCAATGAGCAGATACGCAAGCAGTTGTTTTGTCAAGTGTTTCATCTATATTTCCTCTTTACAAATTATAATTTCAACCTTGGACGCAATTTCACATGGTACAAGATTTCCAGCCGCCCAATCAGCGCATCATAGATCGCGAAGGTGATATTCGCCATAAACAGCAGCAGCGCAAGCAGATAGTTCTCATACTGCGCAAACTCTGCTCTGAGCGCCTCCATGCGGAACACGAAAAGCATCAGGCTATAAGCGGCAAGCACCGCCGTCGTGCAATACGCCAGCTTTGCGATCCATCGCAGCGCGTTGGGACGCAAACGGTTCAGGAACTTACGGAGCATCGGATAATATCCGAAGAACGCAAACAGGACGGCGGATTCCTTCTCCGGCGCGACCAACGCGGCAAGCACAGCCACGGCAAGGAACCACACCACGCTCCACTTTTTGCCCGTCTCCGCGTAAACGGGGATCAGTACCAACGACGCAAGCACGGGGCAGGCGATCGCCGCAAAGGGTACGACGCCGCCGAAAAACATCAGCGCGACCGCAAGCGCCGCCAACACGCCGCACAGGGCAAGGCGCTTGGTATCACTCCGCCGTCTCATGCTTTGCACCGTTTGAATTATTCTTTAACAGGTCATATTTGATATCCCACAGCTTTTTGGAAAGGTCAACATAGTAGGTATGCGGATTGTCGAAGCGCTTGACCTCGTCCCAAAGGGTATCGACCTGGGCGCGGCAGTAGTCGCGAATTTCCGTCAGGGTCGGGAGCTTGTAGACCAGCTCACCGTTTTTGAAGATCGGCACCTGTAATTCCTTGGCGGTGAAGTTATAGACGGTCTTCTGCTTCCATGTTGCCTCAGGGTCGAAGATCAGAAGATCCTTGGTGTCGTCCACCGTCTCGTCGTGAACGCAGAGGTAGTCCGCGATCGCCTTGCCCGTATCATTGCCGTAGAAGCGGTAGAGCTTCTTGAAATGTGGATTGGTGATCTTGCCGACATTCTCCGAAATTTTGATCTTCGGCTCGATCGTGCCGTCATCGTGCTCGACCGCGACGAGCTTGTAAACGCCGCCGAAGACAGGTTCGCTCCGGGCTGTGATCAGGCGCTCACCCACACCGAACATGTCGATCTGCGCGCCCTGCTGCAAAATATCCTGAATGATGTACTCGTCCAAAGAGTTGGACACGGAAATACGGCACTTCGTCCAGCCCGCATCATCAAGCATTTTGCGCGCTTTCTTGGTCAGATAGGTCATATCGCCCGAGTCGAGGCGGATGCCGCACTCCTCGATGCCGAGGGGCTTTAATACCTCGTTGAACACGCGGATGGCGTTCGGCACGCCGCTTTTGAGCGTGTTGTAGGTATCGACAAGCAGGGTGGCGTTGCGGGGATACAGCTCGCAGTAGGTCTTGAACGCCTCATACTGCGAATCAAACATCTGCACCCACGAATGTGCCATCGTGCCGCCTGCGGGAACGCCGTAGAGCTGGTCGGAGATCGTGCAGGCAGTCCCGTTGCAGCCGCCGATAAACGCCGCCCGGGCACCCAGGATCGCGCCCTGCGCACCCTGCGCTCTGCGGGAGCCGAATTCCAGCACGGTTCTGCCCTGCGCCGCCCGGACAACGCGGTTCGCCTTCGTCGCGATCAGGCTCTGATGGTTGAGGATCAGCAGAATGTACGTCTCGACGAGCTGCGCCTCGATCGCCCGGGCGCGGACGGTCAAAATCGGCTCCCGGGGGAAGACCGGTGTCCCCTCCGGAACGGCAAAAATGTCGCCCGTAAAGCGGAAATCCCGCAGATACTTGAGGAATTCCTCGTCAAAGATGCCGCGCCCGCGCAGATAAGCGATGTCCTCGTCGGAAAAATGCAGGTCGCGGATGTACTCGATCACCTGCTCCAGTCCCGCCGCGATGGCAAAGCCGCCGCCGTCGGGGACATTGCGGTAAAAGACATCGAAATAGCAAATGCGGTCGCGCATTCCGTTGCGGAAGTAGCCGTTGCTCATCGTCAACTCGTAAAAGTCGCAGAGCATGGTCATGTTCAGTTTGTCATAAGTGTTCATAGCGCACCTCTTTTAGGGAAGCTCTGAAGCAATCCGCAAGAGCGGTCAGCGAGAGATTTTGTCGCAAATTGAGGTTGGAAAACCGCAGGA
>JAEDOK010000057.1 GCA_016302005.1 Oscillospiraceae bacterium
ATCGGTGTGTCCATTTATAGTAACTGGAACGATTCAGGTTCAGAATGTCACAAATTTCGGTTATTGCATATCCCTCTTTGTGCATTTCCTGAACGCAAATGTAGAGATATTCCTGCCTGACTCCGTTCAGCGCCACCTCCTTTCGAGTTCCTCGAGTTTTTTTAGCACAGCACACTCCGTTTCCAATCTTCTGTTTCGTGCTTCCAGCAGCCGATTCTCAGCCTTCAGTTTCTCCACTTCCGTCATTTCAGATTCGGGCTTGCGCTTACCACGCTTGTCTACCAAACCTTCCGCACCCTTTTCGTTGTACTTCCTGACCCATGAATAGATTTGCTGGTAACTTACGCCATACTTCTCAATGGCAGCGGTATAGTCGTTTCCATGTTCGATGCAGTAGCTGACGATCTCGATCCGTTCCTCGTATGTAGTAGTTTTTCCTTTGGTCATATAGATATCACTCCCTCGACCTCTGCTGGGTCGTAATTCTTTATGACCATTATACACCTTAATCCAACTTCGTAACTGGCTATCCGAATGAATTTTATATTTTTTGCAGATATCCAACAGAGAGCCTTTCCCCGATAAGTATTCTTCTACTGCATGCTTCTTTGTATCTCGGGCATATGTTGTATTCCTTTTTTGGCGAGTTAGGCCGCTTACACCAAAACACTTATATTTGTATACCCATTTTTCGAATGTTGATTTTGGTATGGCATATGTTCTCAGCACTTCGCTCAAAACCATGATTCCCTGAATATAACTTTCTACTGCTTTGATCCTTTCTTCCGTGCTTAGCTTGTTTTTAGACATAATAATACTCCCCACAGCGTAGTCTCGAAATTTTGTTATTTCGAGTGTCTACTCTATGGGGAGCATATCAGAACCGCACCGTTCGTTTTATTTGCAGTAGTCAGTAATTTCTGCACGAGATTGCCACGGGCGCAGGCGCCCTCGCAATGACACGGATGAGAAAGCCTCCCATTTGTCATTGCGAGGAGCGCAGCGATGTGGCAATCTTAAGCTGTAGGTTTGTAGGCAGTCAGTGGTCCCTTTACGAGATTGCCACGGGCGCAGGCGCCCTCGCAATGACACGGATGAGAAAGCCTCCCATTTGTCATTGCGAGGAGCGCAGCGACGCGGCAATCTAAGCTGTAGGTTTGTAGGCAGTCAGTGGTCCCTACACGCTGCCCTTTGAGCGGGAATGCCGTTCCTGAAATAAAGTCGGTTTTCACGGATCGCTGAAAGCGACAAAAAAGCAATACGGGATATTGTTTTTCGTGCTTTCTCATGGTATAATGAATAAAATAAAAGCATTTTTCGGATTGTGAGGGAACAAAAATGGCAGTTAATATCGAAAATTTCCGCAGTGCGCTGCATGGCTTTAACCGCACCGATGTGGTGCAGTTCATTCAGGCGCAGACGGCAGAGCATGAAAAAGCGCTCCGCCTGCTCCGCGAGGAAAACACCCGTTTGCAGGAGGCGCTGGAGGCAGCGCGTGCAGAGGCGGCAGAGGCAAACACGCAGTTGGAAGCGCTGACCGCCGCGCAGGAGGCTGCGGCACAGTCTGCGGAAGCCGTTCCCTCCCCTTCCGAATCGGCGCTGAACGCACCGATGGCCCCCATGGCAAGCGTTGTCTCCGCAGCTCCTTCGAATTTCAACGAAATGGAGCTTGCTGCTTATCGACGCGCCGAGATGACCGAACGCATGGCAAGAGAACGCGCCGCCGCGTCCGCCGAGCGGATGAAGACCGTATTTTCGCAGGCAGATGAGAAGCTGGCGCTCACCTCGCAGGATTTCGCGACGCTGCTTGACACCTTCCGCAATGATTTTGACAAGCTGGAGCAGCTGCTTTCCACCGCGCAAGGCATCGTCGACGAGTCCTCCGCCGGGCTGAAAGCCGCCGCTGAAGTCGCAGGCGAAGTCTGAGATGGATTTTATTGAGCTATCGAAGATCGAGGATGAGGTTACGCAGATTGCCAAAACCTATGAGATCTTCAATGAAGACACCCGTCTGAACCGTTCACAAGCCGCCCGTGTGGAATTTCTCACGACGGTGCATTACATCGAGCAGTATTTAAAGCCGAACGACCGTATCTTGGACATCGGCGCAGGCGCGGGCGAATACAGCCTCTATTTCGCACGAAATGGCTACTCGGTCAGCGCCGTAGAGCTTGCCGAACGCAACATTCAGGCATTTCAAAGGAAGCTCACCCCGGACGACCGGGTGGAACTGCGGCAGGGCAACGCGATCGACCTTTCGTTCTGGTCGGATGCCGCATTCGATGCTGTTCTGCTGTTCGGTCCCCTGTATCATCTGCACCGCGAAGAAGACAGGCAACGCTGCATTACCGAAGCCAAGCGCGTCTGCAAGCCGGGCGGTACCCTCTTCTTCGCCTTTATCGCACACGACATGGTCTTTTTCACCGAGCTGCAGAATGATCCGAATTACTTCCGCACTGGGGATTACGACCATGACACGCTCCGGCTGCACGATTTCCCCTTCGTGTTCCACACGGTGGACGAGTGCCGCCGCATGCTGCGCGACGGTGGCATCCGCATCGTGCGCGAGATCGCCTCGGACGGTTTGAGCGAGCTGATGGAGGATCGCATCAATTCGCTCGACGCAGAGAGCTATGCGCAGTATCTTCGTTATCACCTTCATACCTGCGAAAAGCCGGAGATGCTGGGTCACAGCAATCACCTGCTCTTTGTCGGCAAGCAATCGTAGAAGGAGCATCGTGATGGTAACGATTCGAGAAACAACAGAAAATGACCTTTCTGATATTCAAAGGCTTGGGCTGACGGAGATGTGATGAGATTCGTCGGCTTTCCCGAGGGCTTACAGCAAACGGTCGAAGAAATGGAGCGCTGGTATCAGCGGATCAGCGCCGCAAGACCGCGCGTGAATCACTATTCCCTGTTTGACGGTGGTGTCTATTGCGGAGAGAGCTTTTATGCAATTGATGCCGACCACGGAAACGCCGCCGCGCTGGATATCAAGCTGTTTTCCTTTGCCCGCAGGAAAGGGATCGCAGCCGAGGCGCTGACCCACGCCATGGAGCAGGCATTTCAAAACGGTGCTTCGAGGGTTTGGGTGGATCCGAATCCCTCCAATGAAAAAGCGCTCGCGCTGTATACACGTTTAGGCTTTGCGCGAAAGCCCATGCCGTCTTATCTGCTTCAAGAGGAAACCCCGACCTCCGTATATATGAGCGCACAGCATACTGACCTTTTTAACAAAAAGCCTTGGCGGAAAAACCGCCAAGGCTTTTGTTTCGGTTTGGGATATTACAGCAGCGTGGAGAAGTGCTTGATGGTGCGAACCATCTGAGAAACATAGGAGTTCTCATTGTCGTACCAGGAAACGACCTGAACCTGCGTGGTGCCGTTGCCGAGAGGCATCGCCATGGTCTGGGTAGCATCGAACAGGGAGCCGAAGCGCATACCGATGACATCGGAGGAGACGATCTGATCTTCGTTATAGCCGAAGGACTCGGTGGCTTCCTTCTTCATCTGCGCGTTGATCTCGTCAACGGTGACATTGCCATTGACAACCGCGTTGAGAATGGTGGTGGAGCCGGTGGGGGTCGGGACACGCTGTGCAGCGCCGATGAGCTTGCCGTTCAGCTCGGGGATGACGAGGCCGATCGCCTTCGCAGCGCCGGTGGAGTTCGGGACGATGTTGACAGCGCCCGCACGGCTGCGGCGGAGGTCGCCCTTACGCTGCGGACCGTCGAGGATCATCTGATCGCCGGTGTAAGCGTGGATGGTGCACATAATGCCGGTCTCGATGGGAGCGAGATCGTTCAGAGCCTTTGCCATCGGTGCGAGGCAGTTGGTGGTGCAGGAAGCAGCGGAGATGATGTTGTCTTCCTTGGTCAGGGTCTCATGGTTGACGTTGTAAACGATGGTGGGCAGATCGTTGCCAGCGGGAGCAGAGATAACGACCTTCTTCGCGCCTGCGTCGATGTGCGCCTGCGCCTTTGCCTTGCTGGTGTAGAAGCCGGTGCATTCCAGCACGACATCAACGCCAAGCTCACCCCAAGGCAGCTCAGCAGCATTGGGCATCTTGTAGATAACGACCTTCTTGCCATCGACGACAATGTAGTTATCCTCGCCCTCGCCCTCATGGAAGTCAACCGTGTGACCCATGGCAACATAGTTGCCCTGCGTGGAGTCGTACTTCAGCAGATGTGCCAGCATCTTTGCAGAGGTCAAGTCGTTGATGGCAACGATCTCATAACCCTCAGCGCCGAACATCTGACGGAATGCCAGACGACCGATGCGTCCAAAACCATTGATTGCAACTTTTACAGACATTGTAGTTTCCTCCAATTCTATGGTACGCCGATTTTTCGGCGTATTTTATATTTTTGAAGCGCTTTCATTATATACGATATTGCCCACTTTGGCAAGTGTCAAAATCAATTAAAATCAGACAAATTCGGACTTTTTTTTGAGAATAATGCAATAATTAAAGGATCCCGAGTTCCCGCAGGTGACTGATAAACTCGGCAACATCCTCACGCACCTGCGCGGGGTCGGCATCATAGTCCTGCACCAGCCGCGCAACGATCTCCTCCTCGTTCTCGACCTGCGGAAGCATTTTCCAAATATCCGCGCCAACCTCATTGAGCGTCAGCATACCGTTCAGGTCGAGTGCCGTCTTTCCCGCCGGAACAAGCAGGATATCTCCGGCGATCTCGCGCAGGATAAAATCGCGTTTGATCTTCATCTGTTTTCCCTCCGTAGTGTTATTTCAAGCCGGCGAGTACGCCTTCCACTTGGTGCCGCGCAAAATCGCAGACATATTCGGGTCTGACGTCAAAGCGTCCGGTCTCACAATAGCATTTTGCCGCGCAGCTGCGGCAGGCATGGCGATATACGCAGGCAGCACACGCCTTCGGCAGGCGGATCTTCTCCGTTTCGCTCCGAATCGCGTCCCATGCGGCAGAAAAGCCGTCTGTCAGCACATTGCGCGCCGGTATTGGCAGCAGACCGCAGGGAGAGAGCGTACCGTCCCACGCCGCCCAAAAGCTGGTTCTGCCCGCCCGACACGCCATCTGCGCGCCGGGGCTTCCCTCACAGTCGTCCGTTGTCTCAACCGGCAAACCATCACGTATGCGCTCTGCATAGGCGCGGAAGCCCTCCTCGCCCAGGCGTAATCGAAGGAATTCCAGCTCACACTTCGCCGCTTCTTCGGCGCTCAAGCGTTCACCGCCGCCGAACTGCCCCGTAACGCGGGTGGGCGGAAACATATAGGCAGATGCCTGTGCATGCGCTCCCAGCGCCTTCGCTTGTTCGTAAACCGCCTGCATATCCTCGCGGTTTGCACCGGTGACGGTCATATTCACACGCACTGCAATGCCGGAAGCGCGCAACGCCTTTATGTTCTCCAATACCGTTTCATAAGCCGCGACGCCGCACAGGCGTTCATAGGTCTCATTGCTCGTGCCGTAAAGCGTGATGTTGACCCTCGAGGGCGGCTCCTGACGGAACAGCTCCAGCAATTCACCGCGGAGAAGAAAGCCATTGCTGTTGAGGGTAATGATCAAGCCCATTTGTTTCAGCGCGCGGTAAATCTGAGGAAAATCCGGGCGGATCAGCGCCTCTCCGCCGGTCAGAAGCAAAAAAGTCATTCCTCTGTCACACGCCTGTTGCCCGAGTGAAATCCACTCCTGTGCTGTCAGCTCCCGTCCTCTCGACTGTTGCTCTGCGGCAGAAAGATGAACATAACACATTTTGCAGTTAAAATTGCAGCGCGGTGTCAACTCGAAGGTTCCGCTGACGGGGATCCCGTGCTTACGGCCCTTACTGTGGAGATATCGTGACAGCTTTGGTTCTATCGGCATTATTTTGATCCTCCGTTAACGCTTTTTCAAGGCACTCGACTGCCGAACGCTCCGGCAGACAGGAAAGATGATAAACAGGGACACGCACAGCGATCTCCGATGCCAGGGTCATAGCCTGCGCGACGGATTCGCGCTCTCCCCGGCGCACATACATTTGCGAGAGCAGGGCTTTCACGGCAGCCTTTCCTCCCATGCGGGAAATACGGTTCTCCGCTCCCTGCGCAAGGACCACAACGGCGCGCAGCGGAGCGGTCGCATTCCGGCAGATGCCGGAGGAACCGCAAAACGGCAAGCCGCAAGCCGCCGCGCCCTTCTTTGTAAGGCGGAGGATCGCCTTATCACCGTTGATGATCTCAGCGTGACGATACCGTCGCCAAAGCTCCGCCTGCGTGGATTTTCCTGTTCCGCTGGGTGCAGAGAATAGGATCGCCCCTTGCTCCGTGAGAATGAAGGAAGCGTGTAGAATGCAGCGAGCATGCCGCAGCAGCAGGGTCTCCAGCATGATGCTTGAGAGCATCGACTGGACATTCAGCACCATTCTTTTGGAAGCGAAGAAAAGCTCCGCGCCTTCAGGGTGCGCTGTATCGTAGCGCAGGACCGCATGCGTCGGCGCAGCGGTGCGGTTCGGGTCGCTGCTCAGCGCCCAGCGCTGCGTCCCGTCGGCAAGCATCCGAAAGCCCTTTGAGGCATAGCAAACGGAAGCATTGCGCGGCTCAGGCAAATTCTCCGTCTCTGTGATGCGGATTCGGATATCCGGTGCCGCGTCTTCCTGCGCAAACAGGAGCAGCGGCTCCTTCCGTGCGGACGGCGGACAGCCGTAGAAGCCGATCACAACACCGCCCAAGGAGATCGTCAGCTGCTCATTGCTCATAGGACATGAACAGGATCACGGAATCTGCGTTGCTATAGTGCGGCTGCACACTTTGCACAAGCTCCCCGTCCCTGATCCCGTTTTCAAAACGGGCACGGTAGCAAATCCCGCCGAAATACAGACCGTAACGGTAGTTTTTGTAATACACCGCTACGTCTTCGGCATGGTCTCTGCCGGAGATATTTTGCACATTGATGACACCGTCGTCGGGGTATAGCACAAAATCGTCGGAGAAGTCCATCACATTGGAAGTCTGCTCCGCAAGCTTCACCTTTTCGGAAAGGCGGCAGGCAGTTCCCGGCACATAGGTCATACGGTTTTTCTCCATTAGAAACGCAGAGGCTCCGCCCGGAAGGGAGGAAAGGGTGAATCTTGCTGTCTCACCGCCGCAGTCCATCATCAGTTCTGCGTACCCCACCCAGCTCTGACCGGCATTCTCGACGATCAAAGCCAAAACATCCGTCACCTCCTCGTCCGATCCGTCCTCAACATAAGCGCCGGTGAAGCGTCCGACAGCGACGACCTTCAGCTGCCCCTCGGAGGGAGGAAGCTCCACCTCCTCGATGGGCGTGAAGCCGGGGATCTCGAACGACAACGGCGCAGGTGTCTGCGTCGGGACAGCCTGTACGGGCGCATCGCTGTCTCGGCTTGGCTGCACAATACAGAGAACGATTGCAGCCGCGATGATTGCCACGGTCAGCGCCACAGCCGACCACAGAATGATTGCATCACGTTTACGCTTTCTTTCTTTCTTCTCACCTTTCATCATGCGTGACCCTCTCTTATCATTTTCCGGATACACAATGTGGAAGCCCGGAGGCTTCCACATTGCTATTTACTTATGAGCCAAAAACATCAAGCTGACTTGAGCCTTCGTAGTCCTCATAGTCTAACAAGCAGTTGGAATTGACCTGCGTGTTAAACATGGGCAATCCCGGCACAAAGCCATCCCAAGTGCAGTCATCGCCGTTGGTCGGACCTGCAATGACGCCGCAAGCGCTGATTGCTTCCGCGAGCGTGAAATCCTCGAATAACAGTTCTGGTTTGAAATACTGCTTTTTCATAATATCACCTTCACATTCCATGTATATAAGATATCACACTTTCTACGAAAGCGCAAGGTTTTTTTGATACCGAGAGAAAATATTTGCAATTTGCGCTCTGGTCGCATACTCCGCCGGGAGAAGCTTGCCGTCAGCGCCGTTGATGATACCGTTTTCGACCGCCCACTGCATCGCAACGAGTGCATACTCGGAGACCTTATCCGCATCAGCGAAGGCTGCGAGGCTCTGCGCAGAGGTCTTCTTCCCCGCAAATCGCCACAGGAAGGTGACCAACTGCTCACGCGTTACCGGCTCATCCGTGCCAAAGGTCGTTTCGGTGACACCGAGGGTAATGCCCGCCTTGCTCGCCCAAAGGATCGCATCGGTGTACCACAGACCGGCAGGCACATCGGTGAACTTCATCGTCGCGCTTTCATCCACTGCGGGAGAACCTGCCTGGCGGTAAAGGATGGTGACAAGCATCGCTCTCGTCAGCGTACCGTCGGGATCAAACTCATCCTCCGAAATGCCTTTCATCAAACCGTTTTCGATCGCGAAGACGACACCGTCATAGTACCACTCGTTCTTGTTGAGATCCTTGAACTGCTCAGCTTTGATCTCCGGCTCGATCGGCTCCGGATCAGCAGGTTCGGACGGGTCGGCGGGTTCGGACGGATCAGTAGGTTCGGACGAATCAGCAGGTTCGGACGGATCAGTGGGTTCGGACGAATCAGCAGGTTCGGACGGATCAGCAGGTTCGGACGAATCAGCAGGTTCGGACGGGTTGATATCGTCTGTCGGAAGCTCAGGCTCTGTCTCCGGAACGGAGCTGCCGGTTGCAAGGAGAAGCCTGGACTGTGCTACGGCGCTGCTGTTGACATAGAATGCCAAGCTGCCGTCCGCGGTCAGATAGCGGAGGTTGGTGATGGACAGGACGCCGCTGCCGGTGTTCTCAATCACAATGGCGGCAGATACGTTGCCGTCCCACTTGATGCCGCTGCCGAATTCGTAGTACATCTCGGTTGCGGTAACAAGCTCCTTATCCAGCACGACAGTATCCGGGCTGTTCAGCGCGGTGATCTTGATGTGCGCCGTGCCGTTGGCTGCCTTTGCGCCGATCTGGAGATGCTCGATGGCTTTGTCGCCGACGAGGTAGAAGACAATGGCCTGACCGTTGGCGAGGTAAACCTCGTTCTTGGGGCCGTACTTGTTCATCTCCTCAACGGAGCTGGTGTTGCCGATGCCGTCAAGGAAGGCGGCGCCGCTGTAGTTGGCAGTCCGCGTTGCGCGGGTCGCGCTTCTTTCAGCGACTTCCACAGTGGAAGCTGCGGAAGCGGTGCCGGCAGTGGAAGCGGCATTGCCGGACGGGGTGGTCATTCCGCTGGGAACAGTACGGTCGAAGAGTTTCCATGCAAGCTCAGGGTAGTCGATAAAGACATTGCGGTTGCCCTGCGTGTTCTCAACGACAACGTTTCTGCCCATTTCCCAAGTATCTACGGGATCAAGCGCGCACCAGCTAAGCAGGGTATCAATATCGGAGAAAACATTGGTAATATCGGACGTACCGGAATAGCTACCATTATATCTGGTGTAGACATACAAGCAGATTCTTGCAACGTCACCCTTGACATTATCCAGCGGTTCAAAGTACCCGCCTCCGTAGAGGCCACCCGACATACCGTTTACCAGTGTAGAGCCGGTAGCTTCCGCGCCGCCGGTCACTTCACCGTACTTGTTATTACCGCGCTTGGAATTGGTCGTCACATCGTCCGGACGGATATGGTGCATATCGGCACCTGCACCGGATGTCGAGAAACCGCCAAGGCTTTGCGGCCAAACATGCTCGCGGTTCCAACCGGGTGCACTTCCGCTGAAATCACTCTGCGCAGCAGCATAGCTCGTATAGAGGAGAACCACCGTACCGTCTCCGTTTTGGCAATCGGTCTTGTAGGCATCATACCTGCAGTCATTATAGGTAGTGGTCTTAGTATGTGTGCTTGTCATCAAGTTCTGCAAGGTGTTCAGCAGCGTGCTGCCGGTCTGGGAGGACAGATTCTCATACGTGTAAGAGCCGGTATAGTAGCTATCAGCGTAAGTACCATTAAGGGTAGTGCAGGTCACGCCGCGTGTACCGGAGTTACTGGTCTTGGAATAGCTTGCAGGCTGATTGCCGGTAGAGGTGCTGCCCACCGTGATGGTCTTATAGCTGTACTTGGTGGAGCCGTCCGGGCAGGTAAAGGTCGCGCGCACCTGCGTTGTGCCGCTTGCCACACCTGTGACTGTGCAGATCTCGCCTGCCGTCTCAATGGTGGCGACGCTGCTCTGCGAATTGGTCCACACGGGAACTGCGCCGTCAACTGCTACGCCGTCCGCATACAGGGTCGCGGTGAGGTAAGCCGTTCCGCCGACTTCGATCTTCGTCGTGTCCGCCACCAAGCCGACCGTATAGGTCACCGTGGTGGTAGATGCAGCATCACCGGTGGTGTAGTAGGTTGTCGTCGTGCCGGAGCCGGAGCCTGCCTGCTTGACATACAAAGCAACCGCTTTCTGAGCAGTGTAGCTGCTGGACTTGTAGTAACGGAAACGCATCTGATTAGACGCACTATTGAAGCGCAGA
>JAEDOK010000058.1 GCA_016302005.1 Oscillospiraceae bacterium
AAACTCAATCGCCTTTTTCTATTCATTTGGTCTCACATCAATTGTATACCTACAGAAAACGAGAAACATTTTCCTGTTTTCTATGGACTTTCGGCAGAAATTTTGTTATGATAACAAATACGGAAATACACAGCAAAGGAGCTTTCTCATGGAAAAGCTGATCGACAAACTATCCTCCGCCGTGTCAGCGGCGTTTTCTGCGGCGGGTTATGATCCCGCCTGCGGCAAGGTCACCGTCTCGAATCGTCCCGATCTGTGCGAATTTCAATGCAACGGTGCCATGCCCGCCGCAAAATTCGCCCATAAAGCGCCGATCCTGATCGCAAATGAGGTCGTCGCGCAGCTCAAGGGCAGCGAACTGTTCTCCTCCTGCGAGGCGGTCGCTCCGGGCTTTATCAACCTCCGCCTCTCCGAGGCCGCGCTTGCGGCGCATTTGGAGCAAATGCGTTCCTCCGACCGTCTCGGCGTCACGGGGGAACACGAACCGCGCACCGTTGTCCTCGATTACGGCGGGCCGAACGTCGCCAAGCCCCTGCACATCGGGCATCTGCGCTCTGCCATCATCGGCGAGAGCATCAAGCGCATCTACCGCTACTTCGGAGATACCGTGATCGGTGACATCCACCTCGGCGACTGGGGCTTGCAGATGGGCTTGATCATCGCGGAGCTGCGGGAGCGTCAGCCCGACCTGCCCTATTTTGACGACGCTTTCACCGGCGAATACCCCGAGGAAGCGCCCTTTACCATCTCAGAGTTAGAGGAGATCTACCCCACCGCCAGCGCCAAGTCCAAGACCGATGAGGCGTTTGCGAAAAAGGCGCACGAGGCGACCTATTTCCTGCAAAACCACAAGCGCGGCTATTACGCCCTGTGGCAGCATATCATGGCCGTGTCCGTCGCCGATCTGAAACGGAATTATGAAAATCTGAATGTCAGCTTTGACATTTGGAAGGGCGAGAGCGACGCGGAAGCCTATATCCCGCCGATGCTGGAGAAGTTAGACGCGCAGGGCATTTTGCAGGAGAGCGAGGGCGCGAAAGTCATTCCCGTCGCCGAAGAAGGCGATAAAAAGGAGATCCCGCCGTGCATCCTCGTCAAATCCGACGGCGCGACGCTCTACGCCACCACCGACCTTGCCACCATCGTGCAGCGCATGGAGGATTACCGGCCCGATAAAATTCTCTATCTGACCGATAAACGCCAGAGCCTGCACTTTGAGCAGGTGTTCCGTGCGGCGCGTAAGAGCGGCATCGTCCCCGCCGAGACGGAGCTGCAGCACATCGGCTTCGGCACGATGAACGGCAAGGACGGCAAGCCCTTCAAGACCCGCAGCGGCGGCGTGATGCGCTTAGAGACGCTGATTGCGGATATCACGAGCTATGTTGAGCAGAAGATCCTCGAAAATCAGACCCTCAGCACCGAAGAGGCGGCACAGACCGCGAAGATCATCGCCGTCGGCGCACTGAAATACGGCGACCTGTCGAACCTCGCCACAAAGGATTATATCTTCGACCTGGAGCGCTTCTCGGCGTTTGAGGGCAATACGGGACCGTATCTGCTCTATACCATCGTACGCATCAAGTCGATCCTAAACCGTTACGACACACCGTGGGAAGACCTGTCCATCCGCGCTGCAGACAACGAAAGCGCGAAGCAATTACAACTCGCGTTGGCGGATATACCGGAGCAGCTTGCAATGGCATACCGCGACTCCGCGCCGAACGCGGTCTGTGCCTATGCCTACGCCCTGGCAGGCGCGGTCAATAAGTTCTATCATGAAACACACATCCTGACCGAAGCGGACGAAGAGAAACAGCGCGGCTATATCGCCCTGATTGCCTTAGCAAAGCGCGCCCTTGAGGAATGCATTGACCTCTTAGGCTTCTCCGCTCCCGAACGCATGTAATACTGAAAACCGATTAAAATATTCATTTCAATCGGTTTTTAACGCCGTACCGGCGTTGCATTTTCGCGATGATAAGGTAAGCATCGCGAAAATACGTCTCGTACCAATCACGGTATCGCAATTAAAATGCGCGTTGCACATTTTAATTGGTGATTGGTATAAAAAAAGAAAAAAGCTTCCGATCTCCCCACGGAAATCGGAAGCTTTTTTGTACCCCTGTAGGGCGGGGACATGTCCCCGCCGCGTGTAGGAACCAACGATTACGCACAACCTTCCTCACCGTGTCATTGCGAGACCGGTGCGCACACCGGTCGTGGCAATCTCCGGCTGTAGGTTTGTACGCACTTGCTACTTCCTGCACAAGATTGCCACGTCGCTGCGCTCCTCGCAATGACATATAAAAAGTCCTGTTCGTTTTTTAATCGTGCGCAGCACACCTCAGTCATTCACCCTTAGTCCTTAGTTCTTAGCCCTTAATTCTAAGCCCTTAGTCAAAACAAGCGTCACAGGCTACCGTTCACTTATGATATCTTGTGCCGGCTTGAATGGTCTCGGCGCGGTAGAGCTGTTCGACTGCCATCACCCGCACCAGATGGTGAGGAAAGGTCATCGGACCGAAGGAGAGGCGCAGATCGGCAAGCCGCTTGATCTCCGGGTCAATGCCGAAGGACGAGCCGATCAAAAAGCACGCCGCGCTCTTGCCCTCTAACTTGATGCTTTTGAGCTTTTCCGCGAACGCCTCCGAGGAAAGCTCCTTCCCCTCGGGCGTCAAAACACAGAACCATGCGCCCTTTGGGATATTCCCGCGGATGAGCGCCGCCTCCTTTGCCAAGCCCGCAGCGATCTCGGCGGGGTTCGGATTCTCCGGCAGGCGCGTCTCTGCAAGCTCCACCAGACGGAAATTGCAGTACGCCCCGAGGCGCTTGGCATATTCGTCCACGGCACTTTGGTAGAATTTCTCCTTGTTTTTTCCGACGGTCAGCAAGGTCATGGAAAACATGGCAGTCTCCTTTTCAGCGCAGGAAGCCCTCTAAGATCTTCTGCTCCGCCTCCTCGGCGGTGAGACCGAGGGTCATCAGCTTCAAGATCTGTTCCCCCGCGATCCTGCCGATCGCCGCCTCATGGATGAGGCTGGCGTCCACATGGTTGCATGTGATCTCCGGGATCGCGCGCACCTTTGCCTTTCCCATGATGATCGCGTCACACTGCACATGCCCGAAGCACTTCTCGTCCCCCTCAACGCGGGGATAGAAAATCTGTGAGGATTCGTCCTGTGCGACCGAGCGGGAGACGACCTGCGCCTTGCTGTCCACACCCCGCAGGAATACATCCATTTCACTTACGGCGTGCTGGTCGGCGTGCGTGAGCAGGTTTTCGCGGATGATAATCTCACTGTTCGCACCTTGACATTCCGCCTTTGTGTAGCGCTTCGTATCATCCACGCCGCGAATCTGACTTGTTTCAAGCGTGACCGATGCACCCTCCTCCAAATAGAGGATGGTCTGCGGGTTGAGGATGCGTTTGCCGCCGCCCTCGCCCTCGCCGTAGTGCTTCTCAATGTATTTTACCCGGGCGTTTTTGCCGACATAGAAGGTGTGGATGCCGTCATGCTCACTGTCGCAGCTTCCGCAGTTGTGAATGCCGCAGCCGGCGACAATGGTCACATCCGCGCCCTCGCCCACAAAAAAGTCGTTATACACCATATCATGAAAGCCCGATTTCGTCAGCACAACGGGAATATGCACGGATTCGTGCTTCGTGAAGGGCGCAATGCGGATGTCAATGCCGTCCTTGTCGGTCTTGGACTCGATGACGATATGCTCCGTGTTGCGGCGGAACGCCTTCTTGCCGTCGGAGCGGATGTTGACCGCGCCCTCGCCCGTGCCCTTCATGTCCGCGACGATGGAGAGGATCTTTTCCTGTATCTCGTTCAGCATTTGCCGTTCACCTCCAACAAATTGCAGCCTGCAACGGTGTCCGCCATAATGCGCGGGTAAATCTCCTCCACACTGCCGCGGGCGCTGACAACGCCGTTTGCGACCAAGACGATCTCGTCGGCAAGGCGAATGATGCGCTCCTGATGGGAGATGATGAGGATGGTCGCCTCTTTTTTGTCGTGGATCTCGCGGAAGGTGTCGGTCAGCCGCGCAAAGGACCACAGATCAATGCCTGCCTCCGGCTCGTCAAAGATCATCAGACCGCTTTTCCGCGCAAGGACGGTGGCGATCTCAATACGCTTGACCTCGCCGCCGGAGAGGGAGGTGTCCACATCCCGGTCAATATAGTCCCGGGCACACAGTCCCACCTTGGTCAGATAGGAGCAGGCATCGTCGTGGCGCATTTTTTTGCCTGCGGCGACATCCAAAAGGTCGCGCACCTTCATGCCCTTGAAGCGCGGCGGCTGTTGGAAGCCGTAGGAGATGCCCCGTTTTGCGCGTTCGGTCACGGAAAGCTCGGTAATGTCCTCGCCGTTCCAAAGAATTTTGCCTGAGGTGGCGGGGTTGATTCCCATGATGGCGCGGGCAAGGCTGGTCTTTCCGCCGCCGTTGGGTCCGGTAACGACAATAAATTTTTTGTCCTCCACGGTCAGGGAGATATCGCGCAGAATGTCGATCCCGCCGGACTCGCCCTCAACATGGTAGGAGAGTTTTTGAATTTCTAACATAGTAATTCCTCTTTCACAATAAAAAGCCCTTGTAGGGCGGGGACATGTCCCCGCCGTGTCAGCTACGATACGATGTGCAATCTCATAACTCCGTGGGGATGCCGCTTTGCGGTTCGCTGGGACATTTCCCCGACCCACAGGAGCATTTTGCAGGCATGCTTCTATTCCGCAATATGAAAAAACTCATGCACGGGCAGCCATGCCAAAAGCACACGGCGCACTTCCTCGGCAAGCGCCGGAGAATACAGCAGCTCGTCCGGCGGGCAGTCGCGGATCGCCATAAAGTTTTTCAGCCCGAAATAGGGCGCAAGACGCGGATCGGCGCAGGGCTTCGGGCGTTTGTAAGGATCGCCGCCGAGTTGAATGCCGCTCTCCTTCTCCGCTTTCTGCACAAGCGATAGAAATTGATCCGCATGGTCCGTCATTTTGATACGGATCGCGTCTGCCGCAGCCGCCTTCGGATACGCCAGCAGGAAGCCGTAACGATAGCCCTCCGGGCGCACCTCAAAACAAAGGCACGGACGTTCCAGCCACGGATTTCCATCCCTGCGCAGGCAGAACCACAGGCTGTCCTTATAAAAGGTGGTTGGATGCATCCGCATATCACGGTAAATGCGCGAAAGGTGCATCCGCAGCCCCTCCGCCTCAGAGAACGCCGCGCCGACCTCCTCCGAGAGCGCCTTCATCGGCTCGTAGAGATAGGTCTGATATTCCTGCTTGTGGGCGTTAAACCAATCGCGATTGTTATTAAACCGAATACCCCAGAGAAAGTCCATCGTCTCCGGCGAAAAACCTTGAAACATAAAAAATGCTCCTGTTTCTGTTTCAAAATAAGAATTTGTACTCCTGTAGGGCGGGGACATGTCCCCGCCGTGGCAGCTACGATACGATTTGCAGTATCGCAAATTCGTACGGATGCCGCTTCGCGGTCGGCGGGGACATGTCCCCGCCCTACGGGAGATAGTTATAGTTTACCGTTTCTTCGCCAATGGTGTTGAGCGCTCCTGCAAAGTATTCAGCGTCAGAATGATCTGATTCGACACGAGCCAGCCGCGTTCGGTCAAACGCCAGCGGTCGTTTTCATACACCGCATAGCCCTTCTCCTCAAAGAGTTTCATCGCCTTTTCCAGCGGGGCGAAGGGCATTAAATACTGCCGCTCATATTCCTCGGCGCTGATGCCGTCGCTTGTGCGCAGGCGCAGCATGACATACTCGCCTGCCCGTTCCCGTGCGGGGATCGTCTCACACTCGCTCAGAACGGTCTCCTTTTTTGCAATGCCCTGCATATACCCATGCAGATCGCGCAGGATGGTAAAGCGTTTTCCGGCGAAGTCGGAGGCGGCGGTGGGACCGAAGCCGAGATATTCCCCGCCCGTCCAGTATTTCAGATTGTGCTTGGACGCAAAGCCCTTTTTGCCAAAATTGGAGATCTCATAATGCTCATAGCCGTAATCCCGCAGAAGGTCGGAGGCGGCAAGATACATATCCGCCTGCGTGTCATCGTCGGGCAGGTTTGCCAGCTCCTTATAGCTCCAAAGCGGCGTACCCTCCTCCACCTTCAGCGCATAGCACGAGATATGCTCCGGACGCAGACCGACGATGCGCAGCACCGTCTCCTTCCACGCCGACAGCGTCTGATTCGGCAAACCGTACATCAAATCAAGGGAAATATTGCCGAAGCCCGCCTGCCGCGCAAGGGTCAGTGCCTGCTTTGCCTGATGGAAGTTGTGGGGTCTGCCCAGCTTTTTCAGCATCTCGTCATCGTCGGACTGCACACCGATGGAAATGCGGTTGAAGCCCGCGCGGACAAGCTTTTTCATGGATTGCAGCGTCACGCTGTCGGGATTTGCCTCCAGCGTGATCTCCGCTTCCACGCTCAGGCGAAAGCTCTTGTGGATCTCGTCGAGGATCTTTTCCAGATTTTCCGCGCCGAAAAAGCTCGGTGTACCGCCGCCGAAATAGACCGTATCGACCAAATACTCCGGCGCAAGTCTGCCCGCCTCGCGGATATGGTCGGCGAGCGCCTGCAGATAGTCGTCCGTCACGCGGCGGTCGCGGCTGCCGCCGATGGAGTAAAAGTCGCAGTATTCGCATTTGCTCTTGCAGAACGGAATATGGATATAGATGCCGAGGCGTTTCTCCTCCGTCTTACTTTTCGTCAGAAAAAAAGCCATATTACTTGCCCTCTAAGCGCTCGGTGATGAACTTGCGGAAATCCTCCGCGCTGCCGATGGTGAAGCCGTCCTTCGCGACGAAGAACCACTGCTGCTTGCTGCGGCGCAAAAGGAACAGATGCTCGCTTTCCCGCAGCTCACTGAGATCGGAATAGCCCTGCACATTGACGGAATCGTCCTCCTTGACGCTTTGCGCGAGGGAGTATTCATAAAATTCCGTGGTCAGGTGCAGCTCCTTACTGCCGAAGGATTTTAGAATGGATGCCTCCCAGCGTTCCAGCGCCTTTTTCGGCATGGTGATCTGGCTGTAGATCAGATAGACGATCACAAGGACACAAAGCAAAACCATCATCAGCCCCATCGTCGTTCTGTTTACAACATATTGCCAGATCAGCAGACCCAACGCCACCACGACCAGCGCGATGCAGCCGTAGCTGACAAATTTTGCATTCTTCGACGCGACCGTTTCGGAAGCCTCCTGTTGGATGGCGGCGTTGATTACGGTATTTGCAGAAAACTTGGGCGGATCGAGCGCAGGAACTTCTTCCTCCTCGATCTCGGTCACTTCAAGCTCCTCTGCACGAATTTCTTCCTGATCCATAGGGTTCTCCTTTCGGAATAAAGTGTTTGATTACAATAAAACCTCTGTCGGGCGGGGACATGTCCCCGCCCTACATGGGCGCTTACTCCGCCGGTTCCGTCTCCTCCGCGCTGTCGGTGCGTTGGATGGCGATCACACGGTTGCCGTCTTCGATACGCATGATGATCACACCCTGCGTATCTCTGCCGTAGACGCTGATATTATCGACCGTCGTGCGCAGAACGATACCGCCGGACTCGATCAGCAGAATGTCGTCCTTTTCGCCAACAACCACCGCACCCGCGACCGCGCCGGTCTTCTCGGTGAGACGGTAGTTCTTCATACCCTTGCCGCCGCGGCTCTGCACCTCGTCACCCCGCAGATAGCTCTCCACCGGGGTGCGCTTGCCGTAGCCGTTCTCCGTCACGGTCAGCAGGGTCTTGCCCGCCTCCGCGACCGCCGCGCCGACCACCGCGTCGTCCGCGCCCAGGCGAATGCCGCGCACACCCGTCGCCATTCTGCCCATACAGCGTACATCCGTCTCGTTGAAGCAGATCGCCATGCCGCGCCGTGTGGCAAGCAGGAGATTGTCATTTCCCGTCGTTTTCATCACGGCGATCAGCTCGTCGCCCTCGTCAAGGCTTAAAACGCGGATGCCCGCCTTGCGCGCGGTGTAGATTTCGGACATCTGCATCCGCTTGACTGTACCCTGACGGGTGACCATCGAGATAAACTCATCCTCCGCAAAATCACGGGTGAGCAGCATTGCGGTCACACGCTCGTCCTGCTCCAAGGGCAAAATGTTCGCGATATGGGTGCCGCGGGCGGTGCGCCCCGCCTCGGGAATGAGATAGCCCTTGCGGCGATGGACACGCCCCATATTCGTAAAGAACAGGAGGTAGTCGTGCGTCGAGGCAATGAAGAGATTCTTGATATAATCCTCCTCCCGCAGACTCTGACCGGACACGCCTCTGCCGCCGCGCTTCTGGCTGCGGTAGGTATCCACCGGCAGACGCTTGATGTAGCCGCCTTCGGAGAGGGTGTAGCAGCAGTCCTCCTCCTCAATGAGGTCCTCGTCGTCGATCTCGTCCTCCACATCCACAATCTCCGTGCGCCGTGCGTCGCCGTACTTGTCGCGGATGGCAGTCAGCTCGTCGCGGACGATGCCCTTGACCAGCTCCATATCGCACAAAACCTTCTGATAATAGGCGATTTTCTCCTCCAACTCGTGATATTCGGCAAGCAGCTTGTCCTTTTCCAGCCCTTGCAGACGCTTGAGCTGCATGTCCAAGATTGCCTGCGCCTGAATTTCGCTCAGTCCGAAGCGCTCCATCAACCGCTCCTTCGCGTCGTCATAGGCGGAGCGGATGATGCGGATGACCTCGTCAATGTTGTCCTGCGCGATGAGCAAGCCCTCTAACAGATGGGCGCGCTCCTGCGCTTTTTTGAGATCGTAGCGCGTGCGGCGGATGACGACCTCCTCCTGATGGGCGAGATATTCGTCTATTATTTCCCGTAGAGAAAGCACCTTCGGCTGGCTCTGATTCTTTACCAGCGCAAGCATATTGACCGCGAAGGTGGACTGCATCTGGGTCTGCGCAAACAGGCGGTTCAAAACGACCTGCGCATTTGCCTCGCGCTTCAGCTCAATGACAATGCGCATACCGTTGCGGTCGGACTCGTCGCGGATGTCGGAAATGCCCTCCAAACGCTTTTCATTGACCTGATCCGCCATGTTTTTGATGAGCATGCGCTTGTTCACCTGATAGGGGATCTCTGTGACGATAATGCGCTGACGATTCTGTCCAAATTCCTCCAGCTCCGTGCGGGCGCGCATGGTGATGCGACCCTTGCCGGTGGCGTAAGCGCTGCGGATACCCGACCGACCGAGGATCAAGCCCTTCGTCGGGAAGTCGGGACCCGTGATATGCTCCATCAGATCGTATAAGCCGGCTTCGGGATTTTCCAGCACACAGAGGCAGGCGTTAATGACCTCCGTGAGATTATGGGGCGGAATATTCGTCGCCATACCGACCGCGATACCCGAAGAGCCGTTGACAAGCAAGTTTGGGAAGCGGCTGGGCAGCACGCGCGGCTCCTTGCGCGTCTCGTCGAAGTTGGGATCCCAATCGACGGTATCCTTTTCGAGATCGCGGAGCATTTCATTTGAAATTTTGGACAGACGTGCCTCCGTATAACGGTAAGCCGCGGGAGGATCGCCGTCCACGGAGCCGAAGTTGCCGTGTCCGTCCACGAGCATATAGCGCATGGAAAAGTCCTGCGCCAAACGCACGAGAGCGTCATAAACGGACGCGTCGCCGTGGGGATGGTAACGGCCCAAGACATCGCCGACGCAGGTCGCGGATTTCTTAAACGGCTTATCCGAGGTCAGATTATCCTCATACATTGCATACAGAATACGCCGATGCACGGGCTTCAAGCCGTCGCGCACATCGGGTAAAGCACGACCGATGATAACGGACATGGCGTATTCCATATAACTGGTTTTCATCTCATGTACAAGCTCGCTGGTCACGATCGCCTGATTTGGGAACATAATATCCTCGGGCTTGTAATCCTTCTTATGTGCCAAGGTGTTTCCTCCTTGATTTAGTTTACGCGTGTTGATTGATATAAAACGAATTGCCTTTCCGTGTCATTGCGAGGAGCGAAGCGACGCGGTAGCGCAGCCGTTCGCGAGGAACGAGCGTTACGGATGCGGCATACCCCTTGCGGGTGCAATCTTGTGTAGGAACTACCAAGTGCGTACAAAGCTACAGCCGGAGATTGCCACGACCAGTGTGCGCACTGGTCT
>JAEDOK010000059.1 GCA_016302005.1 Oscillospiraceae bacterium
CCGGAACGGCGTTGAAAACCGATTGAAATGAATATTTTAATCGGTTTTCAGTATGAAAACATTGCTTCATACGAATCAGCAATGAAAATGGGCACTTCCGCTTTTTATAGCCATGAAAGCCAATGCAGGTCGGGAACATGTCCCCGACCTGCATTGGCTGCGGATTTATTCTTCAGTTTGGGAAAGCAGCGCTTGCAGACGATCAAAGACGGCGTGGGCGGTGTAGAAGGTGGTTTCATAGCGGAGGCAGCGCGTGGTGTATTTGTCCCACAGGAGCATGAGCTGGGCGGGGAAGTCCTCGTCCGCCTCGTAGAAACGGAGCAGGACGGAGAACCAGGGGAACAGCGGCAGAACGCAGGCGTAGTCGCCCTTTTCCGCAGGGGTCGCGCCGAGGCTTTCGCAGACCTGCCGCAGCCTTTCGCACTTGCCCGCAAAGGGGGCGGCAAGCTCCGGGGAAAGCGCCAGCTCGCCTTTGAGCGTCCCGCCGCGCACGCTGTTCAGGCTTGCATGGGCGCACCACTGCCCTGAGAGTATGGGAATGCCGTCGGGGTTGGTCAGAAGATCAAAGAAGGTCATTCCCGCGTGAAAGCCTGCGCTCTGCCATGTGCCGTTTTCCTGCACCTCGACGAGGGCGCTTATGCGGCTGATCCTGTGCAGGCGACCCAAAAACGGGAGATACAGATAGGCTTTGTCCGTGTTTAGACGAAAGCGCACTGCGATCTCGTCCAAGTCATAGCGCAGGAAGCCGCGCTGCGCCTGAAGGAGCTGCAAATCGTAATTGCTCATGCTACCGCTTCTTTCTGTTTTTTAGATACCGCTCCGCTTTGGCAAGCTGGGCGGCGGTGAGGGGCACGCTGCCTTGTTGCGCGTTTTTTGGCTTTTTTGTTGGTTTTTGTTGCTTTTGTTGCTTTTGGTTTTTTTGCGGCTTAGAGGGCTGCTTTTTTTCTTGCTTTTGGGGCTGTGTCTGCACCGTTTCGCCCTTGCGCGGACGGATGAGGCAGTGCTTGTCAAAGCCGATCAGGTCGGTGCGTCCCGTTTTTTCCAGTGCCTCGTGGACGAGGGCGTAATTCTTCGGGTCGCGGTACTGGATCAGGGCGCGCTGCATCGCCTTTTCGTGCGGGTCGGTCGGCACATAGACCGGCTGCATTGTGCGCGGGTCTAAGCCGGTGTAGTACATGACAGTCGAGAGGGTCGAGGGTGTGGGGTAAAAATCCTGCACCTGCTCCGGCATATAGCCGAGGTCGCGGACATATTCCGCCAGCGCGACCGCCTCCTTCAGCGTCGAGCCGGGGTGCGAGCTCATCAGATAGGGGACGAGATATTGCTTTTTTCCCAACCGCTCGTTCAGCTTCTCGTATTTATGGCAGAAGCTCTGATAGACCGCGTGGCGGGGTTTGCCCATATATTTTAAGACCTCGTCGGAGATATGCTCCGGCGCGACCTTGAGCTGCCCCGAGACATGGTATTCGACCAGCTCCCGCAAAAAGGTCGGGTCGCTGTCCGCCAGCAAATAGTCAAAGCGGATACCGCTGCGGATGAAGACCTTTTTGACCTTCGACAGGCTGCGCAGCTCCCGCAGGAGGTTTACATAATCTGTATGGTCCGCGATCAGGTTGCGGCAGGGGGTGGGGAAGAGGCACTGGCGGTTCGGGCAGACACCGTGGGTTTTCTGCTTTTCGCAGGCGGGGGCGCGGAAATTGGCGGTTGGGCCGCCGACATCGTGGATATAGCCCTTGAAATCGGGATGCTCGGTCATGCGCTTTGCTTCCGCGAGCAGCGATTCGTGGCTGCGCGTCTGGACGATGCGCCCCTGATGGAAGGTCAGGGCGCAGAAGGAGCAGCCGCCGAAGCAGCCGCGGTTTGAGACTAAGCTGAACTGCACCTCCTTGATCGCGGGAACGCCGTCTTTGTAAGAAGGGTGCGGCGCGTCCATATAGGGCAGAGCATAGACTGCATCCATCTCCTCGGTGGTCAGGGGCTTTTGCGGCGGGTTCTGCACGACAAAGTCCCGTCCGTAAGGCTCGATCAGGCGCTTTGCGGTGTATGGGTCGGTATTTTGATATTGCAGATAGAAGCTCTCGGCATAGCGGCGCTTGCGCTCCTTCAACTCGTCAAACGAGGGCAGGACGAGGGCGCCGTCAAGGTCTGGGGCGGCGGTGCGGTAGACCGTGCCGTCGATGAAGGTCAGGTCGCACACGGATAGTCCGCTGTTTAACGCGTCCGCGACCTCGACGATGGCTTTCTCGCCCATGCCGTAGAGGACAAGGTCTGCCTGCGCGTCGAGCAGAATGGAGCGCTTGAGCTTGTCCGACCAGTAATCGTAGTGCGCAAGGCGGCGAAGGCTTGCCTCGATGCCGCCGAGAATGATCGCGGCATGGGGGTTCGTCTGCCGGATGAGGTTGCAATAGACCACGGCGGCATAGTCCGGACGTTTTCCTGTCACGCCGCCGGGGGTGTAGGCGTCGGTTTTACGGCGACGCTTGCCGACGGAGTAGTGATTGACCATGGAATCCATATTGCCGCCGCTGACCAGGAAGCCGAGCCTTGGTGTGCCAAATTCGTTGACGGAATCCGGGTTTTTCCAGTCGGGCTGGGAGAGAATTGCGACCTTATAGCCCGCGTTTTCCAGCACGCGGCTGATGATGGCGTGCCCGAAGGAGGGATGGTCGACATAGGCATCGCCGATGACATAGACGAAATCGGGCTGCTGCCAGCCGAGCGCCTGCATCTCCTTGCGGTTGATCGGAAGAAAGCCCATCATTTGACCCCCGTCGAGCCGAAGCCGCCCTCGCCGCGCACGGTGTCCGAGAGGGTTTCTGCCTCAATGAATTTCGCGGTCAGATACGGCGTTAGGATCATCTGCGCGATGCGCTCGCCGTGCTCAATGGTTTGCGGGACGGCGCCGTGGTTGTGCAGCGGGACGAAAAACTCGCCGCGATAGTCCGAGTCGATCACGCCGACCTTATTCGCGGGCGCTAAATTGCGTTTGGTCGCAAGTCCGCTGCGGGCAAAGACCAATCCGGCGTAGCCTGTCGGAATTTCCATGGAGATGCCGATGGAGATGAGTCTTGTCTCGCCCGGCTGAAGGGTGACAGGCTCGTCTAAGCAGGCACACAGGTCGGCGCCTGCGGAAAACGCCGTGCCGTAGACCGGCAGGCGGGCGTTGGGGGATAGTTTTTTGACTTTGACTTCTTGCATGGTTGCCTCCGAGTGGTGGGATTTGTTTGGAAGAGTGAAGAACTGTGGTGTGCTTCGCACGGATCTTGGATTCGGGCGGCTGATAGCCGCCCCTACGAGAAGAATTAGAGGCTGTGCCGTAGAGGCGGATAGAATCCGCCCGTGTGAAGCGGGGACTTGTACGCAGTCTGTAGTTCCTGCACGGGATTGCCACAACCAGTGTGCGCACTGGTTTCGCAATGACATGGAAGGGGAGCTTGTACGCATTTGGTAGTTCCTGCACCCGCCTTGCAGAGCGTCTTATGATAATGCGCGGTCGAATAGGTCGTTCAGGCAGGCGCGGTATTTTTCGGGGGCGCGTGGGAAGCTCTTGCCGTGGGTCGCGTTCGGGACGAGCAGGAGGGTCTTGTCCTTGCTCTTGCATGCCTCATATGCCTCGACGGACATGCTGCACGGGACGAAGGTATCCGCCTCGCCGTGGGCGAAGAAGATGGGAAGCGTCATATGGCGCATGGCCTCAACGGTGGAATACTGCCGCAGACCGAAGCCTGCGAACAGCTTTGTCTGCATGCCGATCAGCGGGACGATCAGCTTTGCGGGCAGGTGCATGGAGCCCACGACTGAGGTGATGATATCCTGCGGCGTGGTAAAGCCGCAGTCCGCGATCACGCCGCGCACATTTTCCGCAAACGGCTCGCCGCACGACATCAAGACGGTCGTTGCACCCATGGAAAGACCGGCAAGCACAATGGGCAGCTCCTGCCCAAAGTGCGCCGCGTGCCATTTCGTCCACGCGTGAACATCGTGCCGCTCGCGGATGCCGAAGGTCATGTAGCGCCCGTCGCTCTTGCCCTGCGCCCGCTGATGGACGAGCAGAAGATTTAGGTTCCTGTCATAGTATTCCTGTATGGCATAGCCGAAATCCGTCACGGTCGAGCCGTACCAGCCGTGAAAGAGCAGCAGCGTTCCGCGCGGGTGGGGGTGGAGGATCAGCTCCGCGCGCAGACGCAGACCGTCAAACGAGGAAATCTCGACGGTCTCCGGCTGCTGTGCGTCGATCCAGTCGCGGCCCTTGAGAATTTGTTCCTTGAATTCCCGATAGTCCGGGCGGTCAAGGGTCTTGTCCAAATCGGCGGTTACGCTGTGATAGCAGCGGCAGGCAAGGCGCATACAGATATAAGAGATTACAAAGATCAGCAGGGCAAGCCCGAGCAGGCACAGCCCGACGATGCCCCACGCACTCATTTGGCTTTCCTCCCCGAGGCAAGACGGTTCAGATACGGAAAGACGAGCGGCCAAACCAAGGCGGCAAAGAGTACGACGGCAAAATAGCGGATGGCGTTCGTGCCGAGCCATGTAAAGCCGACGGCGGAGAAGACGAGCTTCAAACCCTCCTTGATGACGAGCAGACCGGCAAGACCGCCGACGACCTTGATGACCTGCACCCACCAGACGGACTTCTCCGCAAAGCGGATAAAACGGCGCTCGAGCGGGTAGGCTACGCAAAAGCCGAGCAGCGCGCCGAACAGGGAATAGCTGTTTTTCTGCCCCTCACGGAGATTTTCCAGCGCCTCTGCTCCCTGCGCGGGAGCTGCCCAAAGATTTGCGTAAAGCACAAAGGCAAAGGAGAGTGCAACCATGACGCCGAGCAGTACCGCCATATATTTCGGCTTCTCGGCTGCCTTGCGGACGATGGGATAGAAGGCAAAGACCAAAACAACGCCGATCGCCAGCGAGACACCGACATCAAGCGGGGTATGCACGCCGAGGTACATCCGCGAAAACGCCGTCAAAAGCAGCACCACGACGCACAGCACGCGCACGCCGGCGCGTTTGCTCCAGCGGGCAATGCCGCCGAGGGTGCCTGTGACATTCTGCGTGTGCCCTGAGGGGAAGGAATACCCCGTTGCGCCGCTGAGGGCACTGTCAACGGGTTGAAAGGTCGGATCCTTGACCCATGGGCGCGGGATACGGTACAGGAGCTTGAGAAACTGGTTGAGGATCGTGCCGAAAAAGCCGACAAAGAGCAGATAATAGCCCTCGCGTTTATCCACGCACCAAAATACCGTCAGCGCGAGGACGATGAACAAAAGCTCATCTCCAAAATAGGTGAAAAACTGCATCAGGGCGTCCAAAAACGGGTTGCGGATGGATTCCAGCCAATATAATACGGACAAAGCCGCCGCCTCCTTTGCTTTCTTGTTCTATATAATAGTATAGCACAGCGTGCGGCGTTTGAAAAGAGAAAAAGCAGTTGTAACGGTTTTATGAATCCGCTTGCAAATGCATGGGAGACTGTGATATAATCGAACAAAAAGGAAACGAAAGGAGTCTTTTCTATGTTTCTGGAATGTGAACGCGTCCGTTACGGCAAGCCGCAGCTTTTGGAGGTCATCTGCCAGCTCCGCTTCCCGACGATTTTGTCTATCAGCGCAAAGGAGCCTGCCGAGTTTCAGGAGCTGATCCGCGACGAATACCCGCGCTACTCCCGCAATATTGAGAAGCTGCCGCCCAAGGTGATCGGGCAGCCGGGCAATATGAAGTTTGAGGAGCAGGCGGATGTCATCAATTATCAGTTCCTCTCCGCCGACGGTCGCTGGAAGGTCAATCTGACGAATAGCTTCATTGCGCTTGCCACTCCTGCCTATACCTGCTGGGAGGATTTCGCCGCGAAGCTGGACGAGGTGCTTGCGCAGTTTATCAAGGTCTATCATCCCGCATTCTTTGAGCGGATCGGGCTGCGCTATATCAATGCCTTCTCCCGCAAGGCGCTGGATCTGGAGGACACGCCCTTTGCCGATCTCATCGAGCCGGGCTACCTCGGCATCCTCGGCGACGAGGATGTGCAGGAGCGGCAGGTTCTGCGGGTGATGCAGGAGGCGGAGATGAATCTGTCCGGCGGCTGCCGCCTGAAGCTGCACTGCGGCCCCGGAATGGTCAAGCGCAACAATGTGGAGGACAAGGAGATCAAATTCATCCTCGACAACGATATCTTTATGATGGGCAAGGTCGAGATGAAGCACTCCGCCGCCGCGCTGACCACCGTCCATACCCATGCCGACCGCGCATTCCGCGGGGCGATCACAAGAGAGCTGCATGAGGCGATGGAGCCGCAGCCAATGTAAGCCGGAGGCGAGCGTATGTACTTTTACGGCGTTGACATCTATTATATCCTGCTTGTCCTGCCCGCGATGCTCTTTTCGTTTTGGGCGAGCGCCCGCGTGAACAGCACCTTTAAGCGCTACAGCCAAGTGCGCAATTCCCGCGGCATGACCGGCGCGGATGCGGCGCGCGCGGTGCTGGCGGCAAACGGTGTGACCGGCGTGCGCATTGAGCGCGTCTCGGGCAACCTGACCGACCACTACGATCCGCGGGACAATGTGATCCGCCTGTCCGACAGCGTGTATGATGCCGCGACCCCTGCCGCCGTCGGCGTTGCCGCCCACGAGGCGGGGCACGCGGTACAGTATGCGACGAATTATGCCCCGATCAAGATCCGCGCCGCCATCGTCAATGCGACGAACATCGGCTCGAAGCTGTCCGTTCCGCTGATCGTGATCGGTCTGCTGCTGATGTCCATCCGCAGCCTTGCGGCGTACAGTGACTTTTTCTACTATGTCGCCCTGTTCGGCGTGCTGTGCTTCGGACTGTGCGTGGTGTTCCAGCTCGTCACCCTGCCCACGGAGTATAACGCCAGCCGCCGCGCCAAGCAGACGATCGAAAGCTGCAACATGCTGACGCTTGAGGAACAGAACGGCGTAAAGAAGGTCCTCTCCGCCGCCGCGCTGACCTATGTTGCCGCGCTGACGGTCGCGGTTGCCAACTTCTTGCGGCTTCTGATGATCGTTGGACGCCGCAGAGATTGATTTCTGTAAAAGAACCGCGCCCTGCGGTATGCCGCCTTTTGGGGCGTAGCTTGCAGGGCGCGGAATTTGTATTTTCCCAAAGGAGGCGCGTATGGCAAATCTGTTTGACTATCTTGCGTGGCGCGGCGATCTGCCCTTGGAGGCGGTCGGCTTCAACGAGGTGGACGGGATGATCCTTGCCCGTTTTGCCTATGCCGATTTTGAAAACGCCGAGCTGCTGCAATGTGGAGAAGCTCCTCTCGGCGAGGTCGCGCAGGCGCTTGCCGAGCAGCAGACCGAGGAGACGGAAGACACAGCCCTCCTGCGCGCGCTGGCGCAGAGCGAACGGTTCCGATTGCTGCGCCTGTCTGCCTACGAAAACCGATTTGATGCGGAGAGCCAAACGCAGTTCTCCGCCTTCACCGTCCGTCTGACGGAGACGCTGTCCTACCTTGTGTTTCGCGGGACGGACACGACCCTCGTCGGCTGGAAGGAGAATTTTAATATGGCGTTTCTCTGCCCCGTTCCCGCCCAGCGGGAAGCGGCGGACTATCTTGCGCGCGCGGCAGAGCGGGAGAGCAGGCTGATCTTAGGCGGTCACTCCAAGGGCGGCAATCTCGCGGTCTATGCCGCTGCGATGTGCGAGCCGTCGGTGCGGGAGCGGATCGATGCGGTCTATAACTACGACGGCCCCGGCTTCGACATAAGCGTCCTGCGCACGGAGGGCTATCGGCAAATACTGCCGAAGGTACACACCTTTGTCCCGCAATCAAGTATTGTCGGAATGCTTTTAGAGCATCAAGAAAAGATCACCGTGGTACACAGCACCCGCACAAACGGCATTCATCAGCACGATCTTTATTCATGGGAGGTTCAGCCACGCGGTTTCCAGTGTATGGAGGAGACAACGAGCAGCAGCCGCTTCATTGACGCGACGGTGAGCGCGTGGCTGTCGGAGATCGACTTTGCGCAGCGGAAATGTGTCATTGACACGGTGTACGGGGCGCTGGAGCAAACCAATGCAAAAACGCTTCAGGAGCTGAGCGAGCGGCGGTTCGCGGCGCTGAAGGCGGTACTTAGCGCTGCGCGGCATTTTGACGAGGAGACGAAAAACGCGGTGACGCAGACGCTTCGTCTGCTCATGCGCAGTGTGCAGAAGGAGCTGCCGACGCTCCGCCGCAAGAATAACTGAGAACGGATGTAGAGCGGGGACATGTCCCAGCCCTACATTGGCTGTTTCGCTTATCATGGTGCGTTTTTCGCGTGTGGATTGCGAGGGACCATTACAGTGTCAGACCGAGGGCGAGGATGCCGAGGTTCTTTTCGTAGATCGTCGGAAATTGCGAGAGCGGCAGCGGGCTGCTGCCGAGACCGACCTCAATGGTATAACCCGGGCGGTTAAAGTCCTGAATAAACCAATCCTTATAGCCCGCGAAGCCCGATGCATAGGGGGTATCCTCCAATGCGTAGCCGCTGACGCGGGAGAATTCTTCGCCGATCGCCTGCGCGTCGGGTGGATCATAATCGAGGAATTTCCAATAAATGACCTCGCCCTGCGTGTGATAAGAGAGCGTCAGACGCGGGTTGACCTGCTTAGTCAAGCTTGCCATTGCCGCCGTCTCCGGCTGATCGAGGGGCGTGAAGCCGACAAAATCACGCGGTGCGGGGCGCGTAAAGCCAAGGGCAAATTTGTTTTCCATTGCCTGCTCCCAGCCTGCCGGATAGTTCAGATTCAGATCGACCCCGCGCAGGTTGGCTTTCCAGCCGTCCGGAAACGGGATCGAGGGGAAAAAGGCGGCGATCAGCTCTGCGGCGTCATATTCTTTACTGCCCGGGTCAATGGCACCCGTGACGAGATCAACGCCGTCAGGGTTGACCATCGGGACAAGATAGAGCTGTGTGTCGCGGAAAAGTGCGGCTGCCTCCAGCCCGAAAATCGTGCCGTCGGTAGAAATTGCCTCGGCGTATTCCTCCAAAAAGCGCATTAAGACGGGCGTAGTGATCCACTCGTTTGCGTGGTGCGATGCGTTATAAAGCAAGGAGCGCTGCCCGTTGCCGAGCTTGAGCAGCGTCACCGATCTGCCGTAAGCGGTCGTGGCGATGGTGCGTCTGGAGATAAAGGGGTAGCGTGCGGTCAGACCCCGAACGCAAACATCCAATACCTCAGAGGTAAAGGGTAGGTCGGTCGGCACGACGGGGAAGCCGAAGGGCACGATCAGATATTGCCCCACCCGCAGACGGCGCGGGTCCTGCGCCGGGTTGGCGGTCAAAATCGCGCGGACGGTTGTACCGTACTGCCGCGCAATTTTATAATAAGTATCATTCGGCTGCACCATATAGCGTTCGTAGCCCAAAAGAAAGGGCGCAAGGCGCTGCATGGTCAGAATATCCTCCCGTCCCGATGGGAAAAGACCCTCCCGGGACTGAAACTCCTTCAAATCTTCCGCACCTGCACGGCGCAGAGCAAGCTCCGTCAGACTCAAAATAATCCCCTCCCACAAACTAATATGCGGGAGGGGATCACAATATGCCGCTCTTTTTCATAAGAGAGCGCTCTGTGCAGAGTTTCTCCGTAGGGCGGGGACATGTCCTAAGCCGCGTGCAGGAACTACCGAGTGCGTACAAATTTACAGCGTGAGATTGCCACGTCGCTTCGCTCCTCGCAATGACAAAAGGGGGGTGCCTTTTCTGTCATTGCGAGGCGCTTGCGCCGTGGTAGCGCAGCCGTTCGCGAGGAACGAGCGTTACGGATGCGGTATACTCCTTGCGGGTGCAATCTTGTGCAGGAACCACAAGCTGCGTACAGATTTGTTTTCCTGCACTGTCTGCCGCTTCGCGGTCTTAGGGGAAATGTCCCCGGGCTGCTTTGGCGGTTGCGAGAGGAACGCTTATTGCATCTGCATCAGCTCGCCGAGGTATTGATAGGCGGTGAGGAGCTTTT
>JAEDOK010000060.1 GCA_016302005.1 Oscillospiraceae bacterium
TCGGGTGTTTTGGCACGCCCGGCGCGATTCGAACGCGCGACCTTTCGCTTAGGAGGCGAACGCTCTATCCTGCTGAGCTACGGGCGCAAATGGCTGTAACTTGTTATTATCCGGGGAAAATCCGAACTTTTCGTATCTTTCTCGATTCGGGGGAGCGGAGGAGATGCCGCCGATTTGGTGGACGGCATCTCTCCGAAATGTTGTTTATGATGCATCGACACCCCTTGCTTCCAAGGAACCTTTGGGGCAATCAGCGTTTGGCTGACCAAAGACGCAGGAGGCGAACGCGTCATCCTGCTGAGCGGTCGGTGCGGATCGCCGCAGGGTGGGCGGCAAATTGTTTTTTACATATCTTTCTTTTCCTGCGCGGCTTCGAAGAAGCTCTCTGCCGTCTCGGGGATCACGTCGCCCTTCATGCAGGCTTCGAATTGCTTGCGGCTCATGGTCTCATGCGCCAACAGGAATTCCGCGACCGCTTGCAGCTTTTCGGCGTTCTCCTTCAAAATCTGCTCGCAGCGTGCGTATGCGGCATCGACGACCTTCTTCATTTCCGCGTCGATCGCGCCTGCCGTCTGCTCGGAATAGGACTTGGTACGCTCGTAATCTCTGCCGACGAAGATCTCGTCGCCGTTGTCATACGAGACTGCCCCGATGGCATCGCTCATGCCGTATTTGGCGATCATATCATGCGCCAGCCGCGTTGCCCGCTGGAGGTCGTTCGAAGCGCCGGTGGAAATATCGTCGAAGACAATTTGCTCCGCGACTCTGCCGCCGAGCAGGGCGACGATCTCCTCACGCATTTGATTGCGGGTCATATTGCTGCGGTCATGGTCAGGCAGGCTGATAGTCATGCCCAGCGTTTTGCCGCGTGGGATGATGGTGATCTGATGCACGGGATCCTGCGTGGGCAGGAAGTACATGGCAATGGCGTGACCTGCCTCGTGGTAAGCTGTCGTTTTCAGCTCCTGCTGCAAACGGACACGGCTCTTTTTCTCTGGTCCCGCAATGACCTTCAGGATGGACTCCTCAAGGGTCTGCATCGTGATCACGGGGCAGCCCTGCCGCGCGGAGGCGAGCGCCGCCTCATTGAGAAGGTTGGCAAGATCCGCGCCCGTAAAGCCGCTCGTCGCGCGGGCGATGACCTTGAGATCAACATCCTCGGCAAGCTGCTTATCCTTCGCGTGGACGCGCAGGATCTCCTCACGCCCCTTGATATCGGGCGCGTTGACATAGATCTGACGGTCAAAGCGACCCGGACGCAGCAGCGCGGGATCAAGAATATCCTGCCGGTTCGTTGCCGCCATGACAATAACGCCCTCATTGCTGCCGAAGCCGTCCATCTCCACGAGGAGCTGGTTCAGCGTCTGCTCGCGCTCGTCATGTCCGCCGCCGAGACCCGCGCCTCTGCGGCGTCCGACGGCATCGATCTCGTCGATAAAGACGATGGAAGGTGCGCCCTTCTTCGCCTGCTCAAACAAATCGCGCACACGGCTCGCGCCGACACCGACATACAGCTCGACAAAGTCCGAGCCGGAGATCGACAGGAATTGCACATTCGCCTCGCCCGCGACCGCCTTGGCGATCAGGGTTTTGCCGGTACCCGGAGGTCCGACAAGCAGCACGCCTTTCGGAATTTTCGCGCCGATGGCGCGGTATTTCTGCGGATTGCGGAGAAAATCGACGATCTCCTCCAGCTCCGCTTTTTCCTCGTCCGCACCCGCAACATCGGCAAAGGTGACCTTCTTCTCGCCGCTGCCGACGCGGATATTGGCTTTGCCGAACTTCATCGCGCCGCCGCCTGCACCGTTTGCCCGCATCATCAGGAAATAAACCGCGGCAAGCAGGATCACGGAGATGAGCAGATAGGGCAGCATTTGCAGATACCACGGTGTCTCCTTCACGGGGACAAAGTTATAGCTCTTGAGGATGCCCTCTTTGGCCTGCCGCTCATATACGCCGCTCAAATCGTCGACGAAGATATCCACCGAAGCAAGCTCGTGCTGCACGACGGTATTTCCCTCTGCGTCGGGCGCGTTGAGCTTGAGCGTCAGCACGCCGTCCTCCCATTCAAAGGACTCGACCTTCTCTTCGAGGAACAGCGCACGCATCTCGGAATAGCCGATCTTCTTGTAGCTTTCACCGCTGAGCAAGCCGGAAAGGAGCATCATCGCCGCGATCATCACCAGCAGGAAGATCAAAAAGTTAAATCGTTTGGAAGGATTGTTCAAAGCGTGACTCCTTTACTTGGAATAAACCTCCGGCTTCAGCACGCCCACAAAGGGAAGATTGCGATAGAACTCCTTGTAGTCCAGCCCATAGCCGACAACGAATTCGTTCGGGATGGTAAAGCCGATATAATCCGCGTAAACATCGACGCGGCGACGCTCCGGTTTATCGAGCAGCGTGCAGATCTTCAAGGACGCCGGCTCCATGGAGAGCAGACGCTCCTTGACGAATTTCAGCGTCAGACCGCTGTCCAAAATATCCTCTAAGATAACGACATGACGGCCGTGGATATCCGTGGAGATATCCTTGAGCAGACGAACATTGCCGCTGGTGGAGGTGCTGGAGCCATAGGACGAAACTGCCATAAAGTCATACTGGCAGCGAATCTGCGTCGCCCGCACCATGTCCGTAAAGAAATTGACAACGCCCTTGAGCACGCCGATGAAAATCGGCTCCTTATCGGCGTAGTCCGCGGCAAGCTGCTTTCCCAGCTCGGCAATCCGCTCCTGAAGCTGTTTTTCGGAAATCAGAACGCGCTCGATGTCTTGAAGCATAGTACATCTCCTCTTTTCTTTTTCTATGAAAAACTGATTTGAATGATCGCGGCAGGCTCGCCCTCCGCAGGAAGAAAACGCGGATCCATGCCGATGCCGGCAACCGCAAGCACCCGTTCGCCGTCGGTGAGCACCGCGGTATGCTCCCGCTCCGCGCGGGGAATGCGGCGCTCGATGAAGAGCTTTTTCAGGGTTTTGCGGTGTACACCGTCCACGGACATTTGATCTCCGCCTTTTCTCGGGCGTATCCAAAGGATACTTTGCGTTATCATATCATATTTTACTGCAAAACGGAACGGGGAATTTATACTTTTTTTGAAATTTTCCGTGATCTCGCAGGTGATTTTAATTCCAAGGTCGGGAAGAACGGTTGCACCGGGGATCTGCAGCGCTGTCTCGGGGAAGGCTGCCCTCGTCTCCTGCACGATTTCGATGCCGTCATAGCGGCGGCGGGCGATATAGCCGTGGGGCAGCGCGCATTGCGCGGAGGGATTTGGCGAAGTCAAAATGCCTTGCAGCGCCGCGATATGCGCAAAGGAGACATCCTGCGCAAGCACGCTGCGGGTCATCAGGCGAAGCGCACGCCGCTGCAAGGGCTCCGGCGCCGCACGCAGGGGCGCACAAGCATAGACGCCGTTTTCCTCCCGCAAAAGCGCCGAAGCAAGCGCATCTAAATACTGATCCTCCTGCCGCAGAAGGTGCGACTGCACGGTCAGGCGTTCGGAAAGGCGCGGCATCATTTCGTTTAACACGGGCATAACACTGTGGCGCAGGCGATTGCGCAAACAAGTCTCCTCGGCGTTTGTCGAATCCTCGACCCACGCGATGCCCTCCGCCTGCAAAAACGCCACGATCTGTCCGCGCGTGACGGACAAAAGCGGGCGCACCAGCTTGCCGCGCTTCGGCGGAATGCCGCACAGTCCGCGCAGCCCGCTGCCGCGCATGAGGTGCAGCAAGACCGTCTCGGCGTTGTCATCCGCCGTGTGCGCCGTGGCGAGCTTATCGCAGGCACAGCTCCGCAAAAAGGCGTAGCGGCACTCGCGCGCGGCTTCCTCAATGCCCATAGAGTGTTCCGCGGCATACTGCGCCACCTCTCCACCGCCGACGGTCATGGGGATGTCGTGCGCCTGACAAAAGGCTTTTACAAAGGCCTCATCGCGATCGGCCTCCGCGCCGCGCAGATGATGATTGAAGTGGGCGGCAGCAACGGTGATGCACAGCTCCTCGCGCAGCGCATACAGGCACCACAGCATCGCCATGGAGTCCGCGCCGCCGGAGACCGCGCACAGGACGTTGTCTCCTTGGGAAAACAGGGCTTCGTTTCTACACCACGCGGCGACCTCAGCCTTCATTGTGGCGCCACTCCCGGTCTGCAAAGGTGGTAAACTGCGGCAGCCATTGCAGCTCGACCGTGCCGGTTTCTCCATGACGGTTTTTTGCAATGATGCATTCGGCAATGTTCTGCTTTTCCGTTTCCTTATTATAATAGTCCTCGCGGTAAATAAACAGCACCTCGTCCGCGTCCTGCTCGATCGCGCCGGATTCGCGCAGGTCGGAGAGCATCGGGCGCTTGTCCTGACGGCTCTCATTGGCACGGGAGAGCTGCGACAGGCACAAAACGGGCACATTCAGCTCCTTCGCCATGATTTTCAGCGAGCGGGAGATATCCGAGACGACCTGCTGACGGTTTTCGCCGCCGTAGGTGTTTTTCGAGCCGGAGGAGGTCATGAGCTGGAGATAGTCGATCACCACAAGCGCCAGATCATCGATGCGGCGGCACTTCGCATTCATCTCCGCAACGGTAATGGAAGGATTGTCATCCACGCGCAGATCCGTCTGCGAGATCGCGGAGGAGGCAATGCCAAGCTTGCTCCACTCCTCCACGGAGAGCTTGCCCGTGGTCAGCTTTTTATTATCAATGAAGCTCTCATTGGCAAGCAGGCGCGTCACAAGCTGCTGTTTTGACATTTCCAGCGAAAAGAACGCAACGGTTCTCTTGGGATATTTTTTCGCAACATTCAGCGCGATATTCAGGCCTAAAGAAGTCTTGCCCATACCCGGACGGCCTGCCAAAAGCATCAGGTCGGTCCTATTCAGACCGCTGAGCGCCTTGTCGAGATCATGCAGACCCGTCGAGATGCCGGAAATATCGCTGCCGGCTTCGGAAAGCTCCGTCAGGCGGTCAAATACCTTCAGCACGATTGTGCCGACATGCTCCAGCGAATCATTCGCGTTGCCGCGGCGCAGGGCATAGATCTGCTTCTCCGCCGCTTCCAGCATATCCTGCGCGCTGCCCGAGCCGTCATAGACCGTCTCGATAATACTCGAAGCTGCCTCGGTCAGGCTGCGGAGCAGAGCTTTGTCCTTAACGATCTGCGCATACTGCTTGACGTTTGCGGCGGTCGGCGTGACCTCCATGAGCTGCATGATGTATTTTGTGGAATTTTGCTCATCGTAGACGCCGCGCTCGCGCATTTTGTCAAGCACCGTGACCGGGTCGATGACCTGTGAATAGCTGAACATCTCGTAGATCGTCTCGTAAATGTCGCGGTTGGTTTGCAGATAAAAGTCACCGGGACGCACCATGCCGATCACATCGTTGACACAGCGGCTGTCAATGAGCATTGCGCCGAGCACAGACTGCTCCGCCTCCAAAGAATGCGGTGCCTGCCGTCCGAGAATATCCTCCATTGGGTGTGTCCCTCCTTTTTCACTGTTCACTATTCTCTATTCATTATTCGCTGAAATGCAGGCGCCTGCACACCGGCGGCATAATAGCCGCCCCTACGAGAAATCTCGCAGTTTACGCCGTAGGGGCGGCTATTAGCCGCCCGCGTTTGAAATCCGCGCGTAGCGCTCCGACGCCATTCACTATTCACTGTTCACTTTTCACTGAATTGCAGGTGCCTGCACCGGGCGGCTGATAGCCGCCCCTACGCGTTTTTAAGAGTCGCCTACTGTTACAGCTCCTCTATGCGGAGCTTGAGGTCGGCGGTGATCTCGTAGCCGAGCTTGCACTTGACGGTATATTCGCCGACGGTTTTGATTTGCTCGTCGAGGACGATCTTGCGCTTATCCAGCGTGATGCCGTGCTCCTTTTGCAGCGCGTCGGCGATCTCCTGCGTCGTGACAGAGCCAAACAGACGCCCTGCACCGCCTCCCTTTGCCTTGACGGTGACGGTCATGTCCTTCATGCGCGTTGCAATGGCAAACGCCTCCTCGCGTTCCCGCTGGCGCTTCTCCTGCTGCGCCTTGTCAGTCATGCGCATGGTGTTTACATTGTCCGCCGTGGCTTCGACCGCGAGCTTGCGCGGCAGCATGTAGTTGCGGGCATAGCCGTCGGAGACCTCGATCATCTGACCGCGCTTTCCCTTGCCCTTGATGTCCTGCTGTAAGATTACCTTCATGGGAATGACCTCCTTGGTTGTTGAATGGTGAGTTTATATTTTTACCTGTCATTGTGCAGTCGGTACGCACGCGTTACTGCTCGAAGAAGCGGTCGATGGACTTAATCAGCTCGTCGAGGGTCGCCGCGACATTCTTATTCTTGACCTGCGCGCCTGCCGTGGCTGCGTTGCCGCCGCCGCCGAGAGGCTCCAAAATAACCTGCACATTCGCCTCGCCGATGGAGCGGGCAGAGATGATCGTCTGCGTATCCTGCGGGTAAAGGACAAAAGAGGTCTCAATGCCCGAGATATTCAGAAGCTCATCCGCCGCCTGCGCCGCAATGGTCCGCGTTGCGGTATAGTCCAGCGCGGCGATGGCGATTTTTTGCCGATACAGGCGGGCGTTCTGAATGATTTTATAGCGCGCAACGGTCGAGGGCAGATCGTTCTGGAACAGCTTTTTGACCGCCACGGTGTCCGCGCCGATTCTGCGCAGGAATGCCGCCGCCTCAAAGGTGCGGCTGGAGGTACGCACGCCGAAATTCTTTGTGTCGAGCACGATGCCCGCAAGCAGCGCCGCCGCCTCATTTGCTGGAATGTCCGACGCTTCCATCGAGTATTGCAGCAGCTCCGTGACCAGCTCCGACGCGGAGGAGGCAAACGGCTCATGCAGATTCAAAACAGGCTGCTCGATATAATCCGCAGCGCGGCGATGATGGTCGATCACGACCACGCGGCGAATGGACTCCAGCAGCGGCTTGCATTCGACCTGATCCGGGCGATTGGTATCGACCACGATCAGGAGACTTTTGCTGTCCGCAGCCAAAAGCGCCTCCTGCCCGGAGATGAAGCAGTCGGCATATTCCGGCATACCGCGCAGAAGTGCGAGAAGAGACTCTGCGGCGTTTGCTTCAAGGTCAATGACTACGCTGACCTTCTTTCCCTTCTTACGGCACAGGCAGCACAGACCTGCTGCCGCGCCGACCGCGTCCAGATCCGCCATTTTATGCCCCATGACGAACACGCGGCTCGACTGGGCGATCAGCTCCGACAGGCTCGATGCCATCACGCGGGATTTGACCTTTGTGCGGCGCTCGGTGGTCTTGTTCCTGCCGCCGAAGAAGGTGAAATCGTAGCGATCCTTGATCACGGCTTGGTCACCGCCTCTGGAAAGCGCCATCTCGATGGAGAGCGCGGCGAAATCATAGTCCTCACGGAAATCCACACCGTCCTTGCCAATGCCGATGGAGACTGTCGCCGCGATGCCCGCGGGATTGGTCACCGTACGCATGGTTTCGAGCAGGGAGAATTTTGCCTCTGCCATACCTGCAAGGTATTTCGCCTCGAACAGGAGCAAATAGCGGTTTCGTTCCAGCTTCCGCAAAAGACCCGCATAGCAGTCCGCCCACTCGTTGATCTTGGTGTTGATCTCGGCGTTCAGCGCGGAGATCGTCGCGTCGGGCAGGTTGTTGGTCAGCTCGTCATAATTATCGACCAAGACAATGGATACCATCGGGCGCGAACGGATGTATTCATCCCGTACCTGCAGCAGCTCTGTAAGATCCTGCAAATAGATCATACCGAGCATCAGGCCGGACTTATCCTCCACATTCGGCAGCAGAGAGCCGGTCACGCGGAAGCGGCGGTCGCGGTAGCGCAGCTCCTCGGGGTATTCCGTTTTTCCCGCCGTCAGCCATTCCATCGTCAGACCGGGTAAGACCTCGGAGATCGTCTGGGCGGATAGGGTATCGCGTACCTGTGTCAGCTCGGCAAAGCGCTTGTTATACCACACAAGCTCGTCGTCATTGAGCTGCACAAGGGCGACAGGGAACGGAACCTCACCGCCGGAGGAACGCTGCAGCATTTCGTTGTTTGTCTGCACATACTCCGTCAGCGCACGGCGCCTCCGCCGGGCGGCAAAGCGGTAACAGGCGAGCAGAAACAGCAGCACGACCGTCTCCCCGATGGCAAGATAGTACTGGCGCAGAATCAGGGCAGCAATGCAGAACAACGCCATACCGACGAAATACGCCGCCATGCTCGGCTGCGTCAAACGGCGCAGGGTTTTATTCATAGAGTTCGACCTCCCTTGCGTAGGGATTCATATAGATTTATTTATTATAACAGAGATTCCGGCGTTTTTCCACTCTTTTTCCTCTATTTTCTTCGAATTGAAAAAAATGTATACTTTGGAACGGTTTTGTGATATACTATAGAGTAAGAGATTATGCGTTTCGAAAAAGTCCGATCTTCTGCCGCTCTTATCCCGTCAACCGGAAAGCCCCCGTAGGGCGGGACATGTCATAAGCCGACCGCAAAGCGGCAGACAGTAGGCATGACCGAGTCTGTACATACTTGGTAGTTCCTGCGCACGGCGGGGGGGGACGCTTGCGAGCGCCGCCTGTGGCGGAGAAAGCGAGCAAGAAGGAGTGGCAGAATCAAGGCGACTGACAAGTGGGCTTTGCCCACGCAGACAGAGCCGCTGATTCAACAGGACATGTCCCCGCCCTACAGGGGCTGAAGCAGCTTGGGATAACAGTCTTAAATCGGCTGTCCGTCGGGCATCGGAAACAATATCGAAATAAAACATTTTACTACATATTTTTAACTGCAAAAGGAGTTGTCATACATTGGCAGAAAAACTGAAAATCATCTCTTTAGGCGGTCTGAATGAGATCGGCAAGAACATGACCGTCTTGGAGTATGGGAAGGATATGATCGTGGTCGACTGCGGACTCGGATTTCCCGAGGACGATATGTACGGCGTTGATCTTGTCATTCCCGATGTAACTTATCTTGCCAAAAACCAAAAGAAGCTGCGGGGCTATTTCATCACCCACGGTCATGAGGATCATATCGGCGCGCTGCCCTACATTTTGCAGGCGGTGAACGCGCCCGTCCATGCGACGCCGCTCACCCTGGGTTTGATCAAACTGAAGTTAGAGGAGCATGATCTCGTTTCGCGCACACAGCTCGTCACGCACAAGCCCGGCGATATCGTCAAAGCAGGCTGCTTCACCATTGAGTTCATCCATGTCAACCACTCCATTGCCGACGCGGTCGCCTTCGCCATTAAGACGCCCGTCGGGACGGTCATTATGACGGGCGACTTCAAGATCGACCCCACCGCCGAGGACGGCATGACCGATCTTGGACGCTTCGGGACCCTCGGTAAGGAGGGCGTCTATGCCCTTCTGATGGACTCGACCAATGTCGAGCGGCAGGGCTATACGCCGTCGGAAACCACCGTCGCAGAGGGGCTTGACCGCCATTTCAAGGGCTGCAAGAACCGCATTATCGTGACGACCTTCGCCTCGAATATGCACCGCATTCAGGCGGTTCTCTCCATTGCGCACCGCAACGGCAGAAAGGTCGCCGTGACAGGCAGGAGCATGGAAAACATTCTGAAGGTCGCGACGGAGCTTGGCTACCTGAACATCCCCGAGGGAACGCTCGTCGATATCAATCAGATCAAGTCCCTCCCGAAGGACAAGATCGTCATCGTCTCCACCGGCTCACAGGGCGAAAATATGTCCGCGCTCTACCGCATGGCGTTCTCCTCCCACCGTCAGGTCGAAATTCAGGCAGGTGACAAGGTCATTATCTCTGCCTCCGCCATTCCCGGCAACGAAAAGGCGGTCTCCCGCATCATCAATGAGCTGTACCGCAAGGGCGCGGAGGTCATCTACGACAAGCTGGAAGGGCTGCACGTCTCCGGTCACGCCTGCTGCGAGGAGCTGAAGATCATCCACGCGCTGACCAAGCCGCGCTTCT
>JAEDOK010000061.1 GCA_016302005.1 Oscillospiraceae bacterium
GCCACTCCTTTTTGCTCGCTTCTTCCGCCGCAGGCGGCGCTCGCAAACGTCCCCCGCCGTTCCGCGAAGCGGCAGACAGTAGGCATAAACAAGTCTGTACGGTGTCGGTAGTTCCTACACACGGCGGGGACATGTCCCCGCCCTACAGAAGATTTTACAAAAAATGACACATCGGAGGCTTTTTATTGCCCGATTTTTTGTGTTTTTGTGTTGCGGTTGAGAGAAGTTTGTGGTAAAATATACGCTAATCTATGATAAACCAACCAATCATTCACGAAAAGGAGAGAATCGCCATGAAAACCATCCAAATTTCCGATTTGACGCTGCGTTTAAACGAGACGCAGAAATGCCCTGTTTCCAGCTTCCGCGAGAAGGTGGAAATTATGAAAGAGATGGATCGACTTTGCGTGGATGTGATTGAGACGACCTGCCGCAAGGAGCAGAAGGCGGACGCTCTGCTCCTGCATACCGCCGCTCCCCTGCTGCGTCACAGCGCCCTGAGCTGCGCCTGTGAATTGTCCACAGAGGGGATCGACGCCGCGTGGGACGCCATCAAAGCCGCCGCGAAGCCGCGTCTGCTGCTTTCCGTCCCGACCTCCAGTGTGCAGATGGAATACCTCTGCGGCTGCAAGCCGAAGATGCTTTTGGAAAAGATCCCCGCACTCGTCGCCCATGCCGCCGCGCTTTGCCCCGAGGTGGAGTTTGCCGCCGTGGACGCAACGCGCAGTGAGCCGGAATTCCTGCGTCAGGCAATCCAAGCGGCGATTGACGCGGGTGCAACCACCGTGACCGTCTGCGATACGGCTGGTGTCCTGCTGCCTGAGGAATTCAGTGACTTCCTTTGCAAGCTGCAGGAAGCCGTTCCCGCGCTGCAAAAGGTCTGTCTCGGCGCGGAGTGCTCGGACAAGATGCACATGGGCGCCGCCTGCATGGTCGCGGCGGTGCAGGCGGGCGCAACGCTGCTCAAGACCGCCATCGGCTCCGGGGAGCTGCTGCCCGTTTCCGCGTTTTCCGATATTTTGAAGCTGCGCGGCGATTCGCTCGAACTGAGCTGTGCGCTGAATTTTCCCGTATTGGAGCAGGCTTGCGGCAGGATCCGTGACATGCTCTCGGCAAAGCAAAGCGCGCGTTCCCCCTTCACCGCAGGCGTGCAGGCGCTCGACGAAGCCATTCTCCTGCATGCGGGAGACGACCGCGCAACCGTCGCCGCCTGTGTTTCCAAGTTGGGCTATGAGCTGAGCGAGGAGGATCTTGCGCGGGTGTATGAGAGCTTCCGCCGCATTTCCGAAAAGAAGGACATCGGCAGCCGCGAGCTGGATGCCATCGTCGCAAGCTCCGCGATGCAGGTCGCGCCGACCTACCGTCTGAAGACCTTTGTTGCCAACAGCAGCAATGTCATGAGCGCGACCGCGCAGATCGAGCTGGAGAAAAACGGCAAGCTTTTGCAGGGCATCAGCCTCGGCGACGGCCCCATCGACGCTGCGTTCCTCGCGATTGAAGGCATCGTCGGGCATCATTTCGACCTCGACGACTTCCAGATCCAATCCGTCACCGAGGGCCGCGAGGCCATGGGCGAGGCGCTGGTCAAGCTCCGCTCCAACGGCAAGCTCTACGCCGGACGCGGCATTTCCACCGACATCATCGGCGCGAGTATCCACGCGTACATCAGCGCGCTCAATAAAATCTGCTATGAGGAGGCGCAGGAATGAAGCTCTCCTTTTCCACCAATCACTGGGGCGAAAATAACATCAGAAGCTGTCTCGACATCGCCGCGGAATACGGCTTTTCGGGCGTGGAGCTGCACAGCCTCGACGACCTCGGCGGCGAAACGCCCGCTGCGGTCTACCACCGTCTGATCGCGCTCGGGCTAAGGATCCCCTGCGTCGATCTTTGCGCCGACATCGGCAATGCCGCGCAGAAGGATGCCGCCCTTGCGGAGCTGAAAGCCGTCCTTCCCGCCATGCAGGCGCTGCGCGTGACCTATCTGCGCCTGCGCGCCTCGGAGGGTGAAACTGCCGTCAATGCCACGAAGGACTTCCTGCGTGAGGCAGTCCCCGTTGCGGAGCGCGGCGGCATCGTCCTGCTCATCGAAACGGCAGGCGCGTTTGCCAACACCGAGACGCTGCGCAGCGTGCTCGGCAGCTTTGCCTCCGATGCTCTCGGTGCTCTGTGGGATCTCCACTATCCCTATCATGTCTGCGGAGAAAGCCCGGAGGACACCATCCGCAACCTCGGCGCGTATGTGCGCCATGTCCATATCAAGGACTCCACCGACGCAGGCACCTACTGCCTCGTCGGTGAGGGTGCGCTCCCGCTGGATGAATTCATCGACGCGCTGCGCTCGGTCAACTACGACGAGTTTGTCTCGCTGGAATGGGATCCCGCGTGGGCAGAAGAATATGCCGATATGGATCTGATCTTCACCCACTTTGTCAGCTTCATGTCGCGCTATTCCAACCTCTCCCGCGCCCGCAAGAGCCTCTATCACAGCCGCAGCGGCGCAGGCAGATTCGTCTGGAAAAAGGACGCGCTGATCGAAAAGACCTTCTCGCAGGTGCTGGACACAATGGTAGAGCAGTTCCCGGATCAGTACGCCATCAAATACACGACCCTTGATTACACCCGCACCTATGCGCAGTTCCGCGACGATGTGGACACCTTTGCCCGCGCCCTGATCGATATGGGCGTTCGCGCGGGCAGCCATGTGGCGGTCTGGGCGACGAACATCCCCCAGTGGTATATCGCCTTTTGGGCAGTGACCAAGCTCGGCGGCGTCCTGGTCACGGTGAACACCGCCTATAAAATCCACGAGGCGGAATACCTGCTCCGCCAGTCCGACACGCACACCCTCGTTATGGTCAGCGGCTACCGCGACTCCGACTATGCCTCGATCATCTCGGAGCTTTGCCCGGAGCTTGCCGATACGCGCCCGGGCGAGCCTCTGCGGAGCAAACGGCTGCCCTTCCTGCGCAATGTCATTACCGTCGGCTTCTCCATGCAGGGCGCAATGACATGGGAGCAGGCGATCAGCCGCAGCGCAAAGGTGCCGATTGAGGAGGTACAGCGCATGGCTGCCGCCGTCAATGTCCACGATGTGTGCAATATGCAGTACACCTCCGGTACGACGGGCTTCCCGAAGGGTGTCATGCTGACCCATTATAATATCGTCAACAACGGCAAGTGCATCGGCGACCGCATGGATCTGTCCACCGCCGACCGCATGATGATCCAAGTGCCGATGTTCCACTGCTTCGGCATGGTGCTTGCCATGACCGCGTCCATGACCCACGGCGCGACGATCCTGCCACTGCCCTATTTCTCCCCGAAACCGGCGCTCGCCTGCGTCAATCAGGAGCATATCACCGCCTTCCACGGCGTTCCGACGATGTTCATCGCCATGCTGGAGCATCCCGATTTTGAAAAGACCGATTTTTCCTTCATGCGCACCGGCATCATGGCAGGCTCTCCCTGCCCGATCTCCGTCATGCAGGATGTGGTGGAAAAGATGCATATGCGGGAGATCACCATCGTCTACGGGCAGACCGAAGCCTCCCCCGGCTGCACAATGAGCAGCACGGACGATCCGATCGAGGTGCGCGTTGCCACCGTCGGACGCGCCCTGCCCGAGATCGAGTGCAAGATCGTTGATCCCGAGACGGGCGAGGACTGCCCCGACAATGTGACGGGCGAATTCGTCGCGCGGGGCTACAACATCATGAAGGGCTACTACAAAATGCCCCGCGCCACCGCCGCTGCCATCGACAAGGACGGCTGGCTGCACACGGGCGACCTCGCCTGCCGCACCCCCGAGGGCAACTACCGCATCACCGGACGCCTCAAGGACATGATCATCCGCGGCGGCGAAAACATCTATCCCAAGGAGATCGAGGAATTCATCTACACGCACCCAAAGGTCAGCGATGTGCAGGTCATCGGTGTGCCGGACGAGCAGTACGGCGAGGAGATCATGGCGTGCATCATCCTGAAAGAGGGCGAGACCATGACCGCCGACGAGATGAAGACCTATATCCGCGAGCACATGGCAAAGCACAAGGTGCCCCGCTATGTTGATTTCGTGGATTCCTTCCCGATGAATGTCGCGGGCAAGATCCTCAAATACAAAATGCGCGAGGATGCCATTCAAAAGCTGGGGCTGCAAAAAGCAAACGCCATCGAAACGGCTTAATTTAGAAAGAAAAAGCTTGACAAATTCTGTCGGCTGTGCTATCATATCACCAATTCAATACTTCAAAGGCTATGACGAAGACGGCATAGATCCCTTCCGTCCCAGAGAGTCGGCGTTGCTGCGAGGCCGATACGTGAAAGATCTGATTCTGCCCATCCCTTCCGAGCCGGAGATCCGAGAATATGCGCAAGCAAAAGGTAGGCGTCTCCCGTCACTGCCACGTCACGGCAAGGGGCTTGTCAGAGCCATAAGGGGCACGAATGTGCAATTTGAGTGGTACCGCGGGTTAATACATTATCCCGTCTCAAAGCAAACGCTTTGAGACGGGTTTTTTCATGAATGCACCACCCCGTTTAGGGGCAGACGCCTATGCAGGCACTTTCTTCCATCGCGTAGGGGCGGCTATCAGCCGCCCGCGTGCAGGAACTATTGAAAGTGTACCAATTTGTTCGCTCGTGCCGGCGGGCGGCTGATAGCCGCCCCTACGAGAACGAACGCATCCATACAAAAAACTACAACAACGCAAAACGCGAAGAAAATTCAACAGAAAAAGAGGGCTTGACTATGCAGACAACGACATACGATTCCACCATCACCGCCATTGCCGAGCGTATTCGGGACATGCGCGAAATCGCGGGCTTCTCCGTTGCGGAAATGGCGCAGAAGACCGATACGACGCCGGAGCAGTACGAGGCTTACGAAAACGGCACCTGTGATTTTCCCTTCTCCTTCCTTCACAAGTGCTCCATTGCCTTCGGCATCGAGACGACGGCGATCTTAGAGGGTCGGACGGCAAAGCTCTCGTCCTACACCGTCACCCGCAGCGGCGAGGGGCAGGTCGTGGTGCAGGAGGGCGGCATTGAGATCTGCAACCTCGCGCCGCGCTTCCGTGACAAGATCGCAGAGCCGCACCTTGTCCGTTACGGCTACCGCGCCGAGCAGCAGAATCTCCCCATTCAAACAAGCACCCACTCCGGGCAGGAATTCGACTATATCGTCAGCGGCAAGCTCAAGGTGCAGATCGGCAAGCATACCGAGATCCTCGGTCCCGGCGACTCCATCTACTATAACAGCTCCACACCCCACGGCATGATCGCGGTGGACGGGCAGGATTGCGTTTTCTGCGCCGTTGTCCTGCCCGGTGAGGACATGGCACCGGAGTCCGTCAGTCAGAGTATCGCGGTCGCCCGTTCGAGCCAGCGCCTGCTGTGCGAAAAGTTCGTAAAGTGTACCGAAAACGAAAAGGGTGAGCTGCAAAAGATCGCCTTTGAAAACGAAAACAGCTACAACTTCGCCTTTGACACCGTAGACGCTTTGGCAGACGCCTATCCCGAAAAGCTTGCCATGCTCCATTTGGACAAAAACAAGGTCGAGCGCCGCTTTACCTTCCGCGACATCAAGCGTGCCTCCAATCAGACGGCGAACTATTTCCGCTCCCTCGGCATTCAAAAGGGTGACCGCGTCATGCTGGTGCTCAAGCGTCATTACCAATTCTGGTTCTCCATGCTTGCCCTGCATAAGCTCGGCGCCATTGCCATTCCCGCAACCAATCAGCTTCTGACCCACGACTTTGAATACCGCTTCCAAGCCGCAGGCGTCAGCGCCATCGTCGCAACAGCAGACGGCGCGGTCGCAGACTGCGTTGATGCAGCGGCAAAGACCTGTCCGGAGCTGAAAACCAAGATCTTAGTCGGCGGAAAGCGCGAGGGCTGGCACAGCTTTGATGAAGAATACTCCCTCTATACCGGAAAATTTGAGCGCTCTGCCGATACGCCCTGCGGTGAGGATATCTGCACCATGTTCTTCACCTCCGGCACGACGGGCTATCCAAAAATCGCCGCCCACAGCTACAAATACGCCCTCGGGCATTTCATCACGGCGAAATACTGGCACTGCGTCGAGCGCGACGGTCTGCACCTGACCATCTCCGACACCGGCTGGGGCAAGGCGCTGTGGGGCAAGTTCTACGGGCAGTGGATGGCGGAGGGCGCCGTCTTTACCTATGACTTTGACCGTTTCGACGCCCAAGATATTCTGCCGCTGTTTGCCAAGTACCGGATCACGACCTTCTGCGCACCTCCCACGATGCTGCGTATGCTCATCAAGGAGGATCTGTCGAAATACGACCTCAGCTCCATCCACCACATGACCACGGCGGGCGAAGCGCTCAACCCCGAGGTTTTCCGTCAGATCAAGAAGCTGACGGGTCTGACCGTCATGGAGGGCTTCGGTCAGACCGAAACGACCCTCTCCATCGCCACCCTGCCCGGCACGCCCAGCCGTCCCGGCTCGATGGGCAAGCCCACGCCGCTGTATGATATCGACCTCGTGGATGCGGATGGCAACAGCGTGCCCGACGGCGAGGTCGGTGAGATCGTCATCCGCACCGATAAGGGTGTCCCCTGCGGACTGTTCAGCGGCTATTACCGCGACGAAGCGCGCACCAAGGAGGTCTGGCACGACGGACTGTATCACACCGGCGATACCGCGTGGCGCGATGAGGACGGCTATTTCTGGTATGTCGGCAGAGTGGACGATGTGATCAAGTCCTCCGGCTACCGCATCGGACCGTTCGAAATTGAAAACGTCATCATGGAGCTGCCCTATGTCCTCGAGTGCGGTGTCTCCTCCGCCCCCGACGAGGTGCGCGGTCAGGTCGTCAAAGCAAGCATCGTACTGACCAATGGCACGCAGCCCAGCGAGGAACTGAAAAAAGAGATTCAGAACTATGTAAAATCGCATACCGCGCCCTATAAATACCCGCGCATCATCGTCTTCCGCGACGAGCTTCCCAAGACCATTTCCGGCAAAATTCAAAGAAACAAGCTTTAAATCGTTAAAGATTTCCTTGACAATCCGAGACGGCTGTGGTATCATGGATGAAAATTCATAGAAAAACGATGACGGAGAGTGTCACGGATCCCGCTTTTTTCAGAGAGTCGGCGTATGGTGCGAGCCGATAAAAAGCTCCCGCAGACTGTAGCTCCCGAGTTGGAAAGAAGAAAGCATGTTTCATGTGAGTAGACCTTTCCCGTGATTGCTGCGTAAAGGCATAATGCTTGTTAGAGCATGAGTGGCACGAAGGTGCAATTTGAGTGGTACCGCGGGATCATACCCGTCTCAAAGAAGAACTCTTTGAGACGGGTTTTTGCATTTCTCTTACAATCCGCACAACCAATGTAGGGCGGGGACATGTCCCCGCCGCATGTAGGAACTACCAAGCCTTGTCATTGCGAGGAGCGAAGCGACGTGGCAATCTCGTGTAGGAACTTCCAAGTGCGCACCCACAAGAAACTGCTATAGATTGCCACAGCCAGTGTGCGCACTGGCTTCGCAATGACAAAATGGGCAATCTTCCCGTGTCATTGCGAAGAGAGCAGCGACGCGGAAATCCAATTCAAAAAATGATATAAACGCCGCGTGAGAATCAAGAGAAACGGAGGAACGCCAATGAAATCAACCACCGGCTTAAAGCTCACCATTCAGGATATGGCAAAGCGTATCCGCGACCTGCGCGAGATCGAGGGCTATACCGTCAGCGAGATGGCGAAGAAAACAGGTCTGACCCCCGAGGAATACGCCAGCTGCGAGGCAGGCGAAAGCGACCTCAGCTTTGCCTTCCTCTACCGCTGCGCCCTGGAATTCGGTGTCGATGTCACCGACCTGATTCAAGGCTCCAGCCCGACCCTTTCTTCCTATACGCTCACACGAAAGGGCGAAGGGCAGCGCATTGAGGAGGCGCACGGTCTGACCTATTACAACATGGCTGCCGCCTACCGCAACCGCATTGCAGAGCCGCTGTTCGTCATCTCCGCCTACTCTCCCGAACGGGAACACAGTGAGATCGAGCTGACCACCCACGAAGGGCAGGAATGTGACCTTGTCGTGCGCGGCAAGATGAAAATTCAGATTGGTAACCATATTGAAATCCTCTCCGAGGGAGATTCCATCTACTACGACTCCTCCACCCCGCACGGCATGATCGCTATCGACGGGCAGGACTGCGCATTCTACGCCATCGTCCTCAACCCCTCCGGCGAGAGCGAGAAGCCCAAGGAGGAGAACTATACCGACGATGTCCGCGCCACGCAGCACGACACCAAAGCGCGCATCTATCAAAACTACATCATCGCAGATGAGGACGAGAAGGGCGCGCTCCGCTCCATCGCCTTCCAAAACACCGAGCGCTTTAACTTCGCCTACGACATTTTGGATAAGCTTGCCGACACCCAGCCGAACAAGCTCGCTATGCTCCATGTTGCCGCAGACTGCACGGAGCGGCGCTTCACCTTCCGCGATGTCAAGCAGGCGTCGAACCGCGCGGCAAACTTCTTCCGCTCCCTCGGTATCCAAAAGGGCGACCGCGTAATGCTGGTGCTGAAGCGGCACTATCAATTCTGGTTCGCCATGATGGGCTTGAATAAGCTGGGCGCGATTGCCATTCCCGCCACCTGCCAGCTCAAGTCCCATGATTTTGAGTATCGCTTCCAAGCGGCGGGCGTCTCGGCGATTCTCTGCACCGCCGACGGCGATGTTGCCAAAGAGGTGGAGCTTGGCGCCACGAACTGCCCTGCGTTGAAAACAAAAATTCTCGTCGGCGGACAGCGCGAAGGCTGGCGCAATTTCGACGCGGAGTTCTCCATGTTCTCCAGCCACTTTGACCGCACCGACGATACCGCCTGCGGCGACGATTTGATGCTGATGTTCTTCACCTCCGGCACGACGGGCTATCCCAAAATCGCCGCGCACAGCTATAAATATCCCCTTGGTCACTTCATCACCGCGAAATACTGGCATCAGGTCGATCCCGACGGTCTGCATCTGACCATTTCGGACACCGGCTGGGCAAAGGCGATGTGGGGCAAGCTCTACGGGCAGTGGCTCTGTGAGGGCGCGGTCTTCATCTATGACTTTGACCGCTTTGACGCGGCGGACATCCTGCCGCTGTTTGCCAAGTATCAGATCACGACCTTCTGCGCCCCGCCCACGATTTACCGCATGATGATCAAGCAGGATATTGCAAAATACGATTTCTCCAGCGTCAAGCACGCGACCATTGCGGGCGAAGCGCTCAACCCCGAGGTCTTCCGCCAGTTCGAAAAGGCAACGGGTCTGCGCGTGATGGAGGGCTTTGGGCAGTCCGAGACAACCCTCGTCATTGGCAACACCATAGGCATGAAGCATAAGCTCGGCTCGATGGGCAAGCCCGTCCCGCTCTACGAGGTTGAGCTGCTCAGCCCCGACGGCAAACCCGTCCCCACCGGCGAGACCGGCGAGATCTGCATCAGCGTGGCAAATGGTATGCCCTGCGGTCTCTTTGTTGAATATTACCGCGACGAGGAGAAGACGAACGAATGCCGCCACGACGGCTGGTACCACACGGGCGATCTCGCGTGGAAGGACGAAGAGGGCTTCTACTGGTATGTCGGCAGAGCGGACGATGTCATCAAGTCCTCCGGCTACCGCATCGGGCCGTTTGAGATCGAGAATGTCATCATGGAGCTGCCCTATGTGCTGGAATGCGGCGTCTCCTCCGCTCCCGACG
>JAEDOK010000062.1 GCA_016302005.1 Oscillospiraceae bacterium
CGGAACGGCGTTGAAAACCGATTGAAATGAATATTTTAATCGGTTTTCAGTATCAATCGTTATGACGGATACGCAAAGCCGTGAAAGGCAGCAAGGTTCTGTCCCGCATCCGTTTTTCAAAGCAGCATCGCTTATCCGACACGGACGATGCAGACGAATTCCTCTCCCTTGTAGGTCACGGTGACCTTCGTCGTGCCCCGCGCCAGTGCGGTTACATAGCTGTCTTTGACCTCGCAAATACTCGCATCCCCAACGGTATAGGTAACGTCGTCAATGTGATTTCCGTCGGAGTCGTAGAGATAAAGATCAAATTTCTCGCCTACGCTGACCGAGACATCCTCTCTGCCCGCCTGCAAATGCGCACCGTCAGCGGTGCTGCCGGAGAATGTGCAGTTCACCTTCACCTCAGCGGTCTTGCCGTCTACCTCAGCGGTCACGGTCGTCGAACCGCTGCCGACTGCCGTCACCGTGCCGTCTGCATCGACCGAGGCAATGCTTTCATCCGCGCTGCGCCAAAGGACTTCCGCGCCGTCGGGCAAATTCGTCACGCGTAGCGTTGCGCTCTCGCCCTTTTCGTTGAGTGTCACATCGGAATCGTAGTTCAGCTGCGGGACAAATGCATCGCCGGAAGTCGGTGCGTCCGGATTATCCGGTTGTGAAGAATCCTCCGCGCCGCAGACGATCTCGCAGGAAGCCTGCTTGTCTCCGCACTCCACCACGATCTGTGTCTGCCCTTCCGAAACCGCCTTGACCGTAAAGGTCACGGATTTCAGCTCCTTCCCCATTGCCGTAGTTGCCGTTTCCGCAACCTCGGCAACCTGAGAATTCTCGCTGTGACAGTAGACCTTCTCGTCGCACGAGAGATTGACACTGACGGTCAGCTCCTTTGTCTCACCTGCGGCGGCAAAATCCAGCGTTTCAGAAGAGAGAAGCAGTTCCTCGCAATCCCCATTTGCCACGGAGATGCTCGGCTCCTCCCGCCGGACAAGGTTCTCAAACCCCGGCCACCAGCCGATCATATCTCCGATAAAATAAAATACCACAAGCACCGCAAGCGCAAGGAATACCACTGCTGCAATCAGGATCCCCTTCGGCGCTTCCTGTTTGGTCTTTTTCTTTTTGGGCGCGGAATACTTCCCCTTTGCGCCGCTTCTGCGGGCTTTCCGCTCCTCCTCCGTCAAGCGCTCCCGCCGCGTCGGCTGCTGCGCGTCGGTCGAACGGGCAGTACTTCCGCAGAGGGGACATTTGCCGCGCTCCTCATCGTAAATCGTGCCGCAATAATAGCAAACCGCCTTTTGATTCATCTGCTCCATATTCATGCATACGGCGTGTATGCGGTCAACTCCTTTCTGTGTAGGCCCTCTGTTTTTCTTCTTTTTTTCGTCTCCTTTTTTATATCATATCATTTTCTCCCGCAGAACACAAGAATAGCTATTGATTTTTTTGAAAAAATGTCATAGTATATAATTGCGTGAATTTGAGTTTTTCTTTTTTATTAAGGAGGCGAAAATGATGTCCGAACTCAAAATGATTTCTCCTCTGCTCGATCATATGGCAGTGGATAAGGAGATCGCCGGACACAACGGTCGCACCTGCTATACGCTGCGCGACACATCGGGCGAACGGTTCATCCTCAAATGCATCTCCGTTCCTGCCTCTGACAGTCAGGTCCGTGCCTTGATTCTCTCCGGCGCATATCCGGACGAGGCCGCCGTGCATGCGTATTACGGCAGAGTCGCCGCCGATATTCGGTCGGAACTGGAGATTGGAAAAAAGCTTGCCGCTTCGGGAAGCTTTGCAGGCGCAATCTCCTACCAGATCGAGCCGAAGGAATCCGGTGTCGGTTACGATGTCTATATTCTTTACCCGCTGTACATCCCGCTGAACGATTTTTACGCGCACAACGCCATGACGCATCTGCGCGCGGTCAATTTAGGCATTGATATTTGCGACGCAATCTCCGCGTGCCGCGAGGCAGGTTACCTCTTCGGAAACATCAAGCCCGAGAACATTTATTTCATGACGAACGGAAAATTTCTGCTCGGCGATCTCGGCTTGGTTTCCTTGCAGGAGTTGAAATACTCCTGCCTGCCGGAAGAGTACATCGGGCCGTTCTCCGCGCCGGAGCTGGCAGATATCACGACCTCTCCGAATACGACCATTGATCTGTATTCGCTCGGCATGGTGCTTTACCGCATCTATAACGGAAATCACGGTCCCTTCGAGGACGAAAACACCGGCGATGCAATGGCAGACAAGCTCCGAATGACCGGAAAACCGCTGCCGACACCGATCTATGCCGATTACGAGCTTGCAAGCATTATTCTGAAAGCATGCGCGTTCAAGCAAGCCGACCGCTATCAGACACCCGAGGAACTGAAGCAGGCGCTTATGCTGTATATGCAGCGCAACGAGGTATCGGACACCTTGATTGTCCCCCCAATTGTTTCGGAAGCCGCGCCGATCACAGATGCCGCCTCGGAGGACGCGGAGGAAGAAACACCGATGCGCATGACGGACGCGGATAAGCTCGACGAGGATTTCCGCCACAGCTTCGCGCCGGATCTTTCCGGAGCAGGCACAGAGGCAGATGTCGATCCCGCAATTCACCCGACACCTGTTCCCACCGCGCCCAAGAAGCCGGAAAAGCCTGTAGCTCCTGCGCCGCAGACGCAGCCGAGCGAAAAGGAAGAAGCCGTTTCGGAGAACGGGGAAGCGCCTGCCTCGGAGGACACGCCGCCCGTGATTGCGGAAGAGCCGCCGCGGGAGGATACCGCTTCTGCCCTGTTGGAGACGGAGGTTGATCCCGATCAAATGGATCTTGACGAGCTTCTTGCCGCCGTTAACCGCTGCGTCGGCGAAAAATCGGCACCCGTTCCTGCGGAAGAGAATCCCGAGGGGCTGACAATGCATACGGAGGAAGCGCCTGTGCAGAAGCACGACTATGTGGATTCGCAAGCCGAGTCGGAGGAAGAAGAAGACGAAGAGGACGCGCCGCCCAAGCGGGGCAAGGCGCTCAAAATCGGTATCATCGTCGCGCTTCTGCTTGCGATTGCCGCCGTGGCATACTATCTGCTGACATGGTATTTTGTGGATGTGAAAAAGCTGAATATGCTCTCATGCACCACAGAGCAAATGGTCGTCGAGTTGGACAGCGAGGATAGCATTGACCGTTTCTCGCTTACCTGCACCGACAGCTACGGCAACGCCTATCCCTTCACGGTCAGCGGCAATCGCTTCACCTTCACGGGATTGCGGGAAAACACAACCTATACCGTTACCGTCTCCGCCGCCGCGCGTCATAAGCTCACCTCTGCAAGCACCTATACCTTGAGCGTCACCACGCCTGAGTCTACGGAGATCACCTCCTTCACCGCCACCCGCGGCGATGCGGACGGCGAGGTATTGCTCTCGTTTACGCAGGAGGGTCCCGCTCCCGCGCGTTGGAGGCTCTCGTATGACGACGGTTCCGGCAAGTCGGACACTTTTGAGTTTGACGGCAATTCCTATCTTGTCACGGGATTAGAGCAATATAAGTGCTATACCTTTACCTTAGAAAACACCGACAGCGTCTATCTGTCCGGTCAGACCACCGTGGAATATGAGCTTCTGCCGATTGTGGAGGCGAAAAACCTCAATGTCTCCGAAATTAACGGCAACAGCGTCACCGTCGTTTGGGAGGCGGGCGAGAATCTGCCCGAGGAGTGGACGCTCACCTGCGAAGCAGAGGGGCTTACACCGAGCTCGGGCACGACCGGCGAGACCTCCTATACCTTCACCCTGCCGGATCTGAGCCGTGATTACACCTTCAGCGTCAGTGCCGGCGGCATGGACTCTCCCGAATCCTTCGTGCTGCCCTCTAATCCGATCATTGTTGAAAATATCGCGGCGAAGACGAACGAGGACGGCACGGTGACGGTCACATGGGACACACCCGTAGGTGCGCCGGAAGGCGGCTGGTACATCTCTTATAACACCGTCGGCAGCTTCCACGCCGACTATATGCCGGACGCGGAAAACAGCGCAGTGACCGGAAATTCCGTTGTTCTGCGCAAGCTGATCCCGAACGCGGAATATGAAGTCTCCCTCGCTCTGACGGCAAATGATACCTCGCGTCCCGTCTTCGGCACGACGAAAACGACCTTCCGCACCGCGGAAACAGGCGTTTTTGACGAGTTCGGCGTATCGCCCACACCGCCCTTAAGCGCTGCGAGCGGATACATTTCCCTCTGGCTGCTGCCGGAGAAGGAAAATTGGAATTACAATGATCTGCGGAATCACAAAACGACATTCTCCTCGGAGGAACAGATCGCAGTCTGCATTGAGATCAATGCTGTCAACGCCTCAACGGACGAAGTCACATTGCTTTATGTCCTGCGCGACGAGGCAGGCAGAGTTGTTAATGATGTTTCTAAGACGCTCCCGTGGAACGATATGTGGTACAGCCGCCGCCACGCCGGCGCGATTCCGCTGCCCGCAAGCTCCGGCGAGGTGTCCGCAACCGGAAACTACACGCTGGAAATCTATGTTAACGGCAAGCTGCTTGCCTCAGTCGGCTTCACCATCGCGTAAGCGTTTCCCTTTGTATCTATTTTCGGCGAAACATCCGATAGATATAGATAAATTCCAAAACATGTGAGGAGGAAAACAATGCAGAACTGGTTTGTTGTTGTCATGGGCATCGGAACGGTTTTTGTCGTGCTGGTCCTGATCATCGCGCTTTGCTATCTGCTCGGTCTGATTTGCCGCGCAGGCGCAAAAGAGGAGCAGCCCAAGCAGTCTCCCGTCTCCGCCGCGCCCGCTGCTATCCCGAATCGCGCTGAGCTGGCGGCAGCAATTGCCGCAGCCGTTGCGGAATACAGCGGAACCGACGCGTCCGCCATCCGCATTCTGTCCATCAAAAAACTCTAAGAAACATACGGAAAGGTGAAATGAACTATGAAAAAATATCGTGTCAATGTGAACGGTTCCCTTTATGAGGTCGAAATTGAAGAAATGCAAGCTCCCGCGACAATGAGTGCCGCAAAGCCTGCTGCCCCCGCCGCTCCCGCCGCCCCCGTTGCCGCAGGCGCAGGCGCAAAGGTCAACGCACCGATGCCCGGCACCATTCTCGATGTCCGTGTACAGAACGGTTCAAAGGTCAAGAAGGGCGATGTCCTCGTCATTCTTGAGGCTATGAAGATGGAAAATGAAATTCAGGCGCCGTGCGACGGCACCGTTACCTCTGTCGGCGTAAAGAAGGGTGATTCCGTCGAAACGCAGGCTCTTATTTGCACCATCGCCTGAGATCTCGCTGCATAAGGGAGAAACGATATGTTTAAGAAGAATAAAAAACTGCACAGAGCCCTGATCGCAATGATGGTGCTTTGCTGTCTCGTCTGCCTGTGCTTCACCTTCGCCTATGCCGCAGGCGGCGAAGATGAAGCTGTGCCTGAGGCGGAGCAAACCGTAGCGACCACCGAAGCGAAGGGAGCTTCCTCAAACTCAGAGGCGATTTCCAACTTTGTCAACGATACCGGCATTGCCCGGATGATCAAGCAGGCAGACTGGAAGACCATCATCATGATCCTGATCTCTTTCGTGCTGATGTATCTTGCCATCGGCAAGGGCTTTGAGCCGCTGCTCCTCCTGCCGATCGCTTTCGGTATGCTGCTGACCAACCTGCCCGGCGCCGGTATGTATCACGCCGAGATCTTCGAGGGCGGTCACATCAACTGGAGCGCCTTTACAGATTCGAAGACCTTCGGTCTGATTGATGTCCTGTATCTCGGTGTCAAGCTTGGCATCTACCCCTGCCTGATCTTCATCGGTGTCGGCGCCTCAACGGACTTTGCGCCGCTGATCGCCAACCCCAAGACGCTGCTGCTCGGCGCTGCCGCTCAGCTCGGAATTTTCCTCGCCTTCCTCGGCGCGAAGCTGCTTGGCTTTACCTCCTTTGAGGCAGGCTCGATCGGCATCATCGGCGGCGCGGACGGTCCTACCGCCATCTACACCACCTCGCTGCTGGCGCCGCATCTGCTCGGTGCCATCGCCATTGCCGCTTACTCCTACATGGCACTCGTGCCCGTTATCCAGCCGCCCATCATGCGCGGTCTGACCACGAAGAAGGAACGCATGATCCGCATGGATAACCTGCGACAGGTCTCCAAAAAGGAGAAGATCATTTTCCCGATCGCCGTTACCGCTTTCGTCGCACTGCTCGTTCCGAGTGCTGCGCCGCTGATCGGCTGCCTCATGCTCGGCAATCTGTTGCGTGAGTGCGGCGTCACCGACCGCCTGTCCAAGACGGCACAGAATGAGCTGATGAACATCACCGTCATCTTCCTCGGCATCTCTGTCGGTGCGACCGCTACGGCAAATTCCTTCCTCCAGCTCAAGACCCTCGGCATTCTGCTCATGGGCATCTGTGCGTTCGCACTCGGCACCACGGGCGGCGTGCTGCTCGCCAAGTTTATGAACCTCTTCCTGCCGGAGGGCAAGAAGATCAACCCGCTGATCGGCTCTGCCGGCGTTTCCGCTGTCCCGATGGCTGCGCGTGTTTCGCAGAAGGAAGGTCAGAGAGAAGACCCGTCCAACTTCCTGCTCATGCACGCCATGGGCCCGAATGTCGCGGGCGTCATCGGCTCCGCCGTTGCTGCAGGCGTACTTATCGCGCTGTTTGGCTGATAGGAGGTATTTACGATCATGGAAAAGAAACCCTTACGCATTACAGAAACCATCCTCCGCGACGCGCACCAGTCGCAGGCTGCGACCCGTATGCGCATTGAGGATATGCTTCCCGCCTGCGAGCTGCTTGACAACATGGGCTATTGGTCCCTTGAATGCTGGGGCGGCGCGACCTTCGATGTCTGCATGCGCTTCCTCAACGAGGATCCGTGGGAGCGTCTGCGCACGTTGAAAGCCCATATGCCCAAAACCAAGCTGCAAATGCTCTTCCGTGGACAGAACATTCTTGGCTATAAGCACTATGCAGACGATGTCGTCGAGGAATTCTGCAAGAAGTCCATCGAGAACGGCATCGAGGTCGTCCGTGTCTTTGACGCTTTGAACGACATCCGCAATCTCCGCAAGGCTGTCGAGTCCGTCAAGAAGTACGGCGGCTGGGCAGAGGTCGCCCTGAGCTTTACCGTCAGCCCCGTCCACAATGACGACTACTTTGTCGGCGTTGCCAAGGAGCTGGAGAAGATGGGCGCGGACTCCATCTGCATCAAGGACATGGCAAACCTGCTTCTCCCCTACCACGCTTACGAGCTGGTCAAGAAGCTGAAGGACAACATCTCTGTCCCCATCCATATGCACACGCACAACACCGCCGGCACAGGCGACATGGTCAACCTCATGGCTGCGCAGGCAGGCGTGGATATCGTAGACTGCGCTCTCTCCCCGCTCGCAAACGGCACCTCGCAGCCCGCGACGGAGTCTCTGGTCGCCACCCTGCAGGGTACCGACCGCGACACCGGTCTTGACCTTGTCAAGCTGAATGAGGCTGCCGCCCACTTCCGCAAGGTCGCCGACCGTCTGAAGAAAGACGGCACACTGGATCCCAAGGTTTTGAGCGTTGATACCAAGGCGCTGATGTATCAGGTGCCCGGCGGCATGCTTTCAAACATGCTCGGTCAGCTCAAGCAGGCAGGGCAGGAGGATCGCTACTACGATGTGCTTGCCGAGGTGCCGCGTGTCCGTAAGGACTTTGGCTATCCCCCGCTCGTCACTCCGACCAGCCAGATCGTTGGTACGCAGGCAGTCATGAACATCATCGGTGGCGAACGCTATAAGATGGTGCCGAAAGAATCCAAGGGTCTGTTGCGAGGCGAGTACGGCAAGCTGCCCGGCGAGGTCAACGAAGAAGTGCGCAGAAAGTGCATCGGCGACGATAAGGTCATCACCTGCCGTCCCGCAGACCTCCTTGAGCCGGAGCTTCCGAAATACCGCGAGGAGTCGAAGGATATCGCCCGCTGTGAGGAAGATGTCCTCTCCTACGCGCTGTTCCCGCAGGTCGCCCGTAAATTCATGGAAAACCGCAACAACCCCAAGCCCGCCGAAGCTCCCGCTCCCGCAGCCAAGCCCGCAGACCCCAATGCCGTCCGCGAGCTGTATGTCGAAGACCTCGGCGAATAATGCAAAAAGCAACCGCTCCTCTGTTCCCGAGGAGCGGTTAAGTTATGTATTACATTTGGCGTTCTTTCCGACGGTCAAAAGTATGCAGCCAGTCTGACATTAAGTAATAGACAAGGAAAATGATACTGCTGAGCGTCCAAGTGACGGGATAAGCGCTGAAAATCACCCAACTCTCCTTCACGATCGGAACAAGGATGGAGATATAAGCCACACGAATGGCGCACCAGGTCCCGAGCATGACGAACATCGGCACCATCGGCTTGCCAGCGCCGCGCAGGATCGCCGCAATGCAATGGGAAAAGGAGAGCATACAGAAGAACAGCGACTCGACTCTTGCCTGCTGCGCACCGATCCTGATCGCCTCCGCATTGTCCGTGAAGCAGCCCATCAGCGGCTCCGCGAACACCATCAGCGCCACGCCGATCAGCTCCGCCATGACCACACAGCAGAGGATACCGAAGCGAGTGCCCTTCTTCGCCCGCTCATACTGCCTCGCGCCGAGGTTCTGACTGACAAAGGTGGTCAGCGCCATGGCAAAACAGGTGATGGGCAGGAACGCAAAGCCCTCTAATTTGGCATAGGTGCCGCTGCCCGCGACGGTGTCCTGCCCAAAGGAATTGATATTTGTCTGCACAATGACATTCGCAAAGGCAATGATGGAGTTCTGAACACCGGAGGGCAGACCGTAATGGATGATCTCGCGCAGCATGGGAAAGTTCGCACGGAGTTGCCGCAGCTTGAGCTGGTAGCTCGTCTGATAGTGAAACAGGCGGTACATACACAGAAGCACACTGATCATCTGCGAGATCGCCGTCGCCAGCGCGGCGGACCACACACCCCAGCGCAGTACGCCGACGAAAAGCAGATCCAAAAGGATGTTCACGATAGAGGAGAAAATCAAATAATACAGCGGATGCTTGCTGTCGCCCACCGCGCGCAGGATACCCATACAGAGATTGTACAGGACGATCCCCAACGCGCCCGCGAAATAAAGACGGAAATACAGGACGGAATAGGGCATGATCTCTGGCGGCGTCCCCATGACCTTCAGTAGCCACGGCGTAAACAGAACGCCAAACGCGGTCAGAAGGAGTCCCGCCGCAATACCGAACACAACCGTTGTATGCACGGAGATTCGAAGCTTGTTCTCGTCCTTCGCACCGAAATAGCGGGCAATCACCACGCCCGCGCCGACGGAGATACCGCCGAAAAAGCCGACGAGCAGGAACACAAGACTGCCCGTTGAGGTGACCGCCGCATATTCCGCGTCGCTTAAATACCGCCCGACGATCAGTGCATCCGCTGTGTTATAGAGCTGCTGAAAAATTTGTCCAAGGAGGATCGGGAGGGCGAATGCGGTAATGCCTTTCCAAATCGAGCCTTGCAGCAGCGAGGTATTTTCCTTGTGCAAGTCATTCGCGTCCTTTGCAAAAAATACGCAGCCGAAAAGCTGCTTCCCTAAAATTATATCACATCTTTCGCCGCCTTGCAATCAAAAAGCGCCTCTTTCGATGATTTTCAGCTTTGTTCATTTGTCAATGATGTGAGACTGAGAAAAAGGCGAAAGCGTTCCAAGTT
>JAEDOK010000063.1 GCA_016302005.1 Oscillospiraceae bacterium
ACGGCGTTGAAAACCGATTGAAATGAATATTTTAATCGGTTTTCAGTATCAGTCTGCGCAGGATCTCCTGTGTCAGGGTTTCGACGAGCGCTGCGTCCGCCTGCGGCAGAGCGGAATTTTTCCCTTCCTCCGTGCCCCACGCCACGCGGCGCAGGTTGATGAGGTCGAGCGGACCGATATTGTTCGACGACGAGCTGCCGCCCACCGCGCCGCAGCCAAGGGTGAGGGCGGGGAACAGGTTCGTTGTCAGTCCGATGCCGCCCAGCGAGGCGGGGGTATTGACCAGGAAGCGGGAGACGGGAATCTCCAACGCAAAGCGTCGAATGACCGCCTCGTCCCTGGCGTGGATGGCGAAGGTGTGTCCCGCGCCCTCGCCCAACAGCACCTCGACGGCGCGCTTTAAGACGGTATTCTCGTCGCGCTCGATGAACAGAGCGAGAACGGGGCAGAGCTTTTCCCGGGAGTAGGGTCTTGTCGGTCCCGCCTCCGTCTCGCGGGCGATCAGCACCTTTGTGCCCTGCGGGACGGTGAAGCCGGCAAGCGCGGCGACCTCGCAGGCGGTCTTGCCCACGACCTTGGGGTTGATGGAGCCGTCCGCCCGCAGGAGGAGCTTGGCGAGCTTCCCAGCCTCCTCCGTGGGGAGGAAGTAAGCGCCCTGCCGCTGAAACTCCGCCTTGACCTTCTCCGCGCAGCATTCCTCGATCACAACGCTTTGCTCCGAGGCGCAGACCGTGCCGTTGTCAAAGGTTTTCGAGCGGATGATGTCTGCCACCGCCTTGGGGATATCGGCGGATTTGTGGATATAGGCAGGCCCGTTGCCTGCGCCCACGCCGATGGCGGGTTTGCCCGACGAATATGCCGCCCGCACCATCGCGCCGCCGCCCGTGGCGAGGATGAGGCGGGTGTATTCGTGGCGCATCAGCTCCTGCACGGCGGGCATGGTCGGCGTGGGAATGCAGCCGATTGCGCCCTTGGGGCAGCCTGCCGCCTCCGCCGCACGGGAGATCAGCTCCGCTGCCTTCGTGGTGCATTGCACCGCGTGGGGGTGGGGCGAAAAGACGATGGGGCTGCCTGCCTTGAGGGCGATCATCGCCTTATAAATGACCGTTGAGGTCGGGTTCGTCGAGGGGACGATGCCCGCGATTACGCCGACGGGCACGCCCACATCCCAGACGCGCCTGTCCCGATCCTCGCGCAGGATGCCGACGGTTTTCATGCCGCGAATCGCATGGTAGACGCGTTCGGCGGCAAAGCGGTTTTTGGCTTCCTTATCCCTCGCGTTGCCGAAGCCCGTCTCCTCGCACGCCATTTTTCCAAGCATGGCGGCGTTCTCGCTGCCCGCGCGGGAGATCGCCTCCGTGATGGCGTCGAGCTGCTCCTGCCGGAAGGTGCGTAGGGTCTGAAATGCCGCCTCCGCCTGACAGAGGAGCGTCCTTGCCTCCTGCACGGAGCGTAAATCCTTATCCAATTCCATGTGCTTTCCTCCTATTCGATCGGCGCGCTTGCGACTGCCCGGATTGCCTCTGCAAAGGCGTCGCACGCTGCCTGACACGCCGACTGCGTGCCGGTGAGCAGCCCGCCTGCGAAGTTCGTCTCACTGGGCGGGGCGAAGAATTCCTTCAGCTCCACATCCGAAGCCTTGAGCGCCGCGTCCAAGCCCACGACCGCCTCCACGGGCGGCGCGATCAGGTACGCCAGCGGCTGCCCGAGGGGAATATGGGCGAGGGAGGACAGATAACTGCCAGTGCGCGAGACGCAGTGGGCGAGATAGACGATGTCACCCTCTTCATTCGCGGTGCGGAAGCCGAGGCTGTCGAGGGCGGCGCACGCCGCCTGCAAGCCGCTCTTGACCTCCGAGGGGTTGCGGCCGCCGAGGACGCCGATGACCTCCCCTGCCAGCTTCGTTGAGGCGTTGGACGCGCCTGCGTAGAGGCTCCTCGCGTAGACCACGCCGACGCTTGCCGCCTTGGTCGCCTCGTCGAGCGCGATATAGGTCGCGTCGTCGCAATCCGTGGAGAGCAGTCCGACGGTGCTGCAGTCCTTCGGGAGCTTTAACGCTTTGCGCAGCCCCTGACTGACATTGGCAATGAGCTGCACGGAGAGGGTCTTTACCGGAATCAACTGCCCGATCATGCTGTTACCTCCTGTACGAGATCAATGCCCGATGCCTTTTGCTTGAGCATTTTGTCGATCAGCGAGGCGATATGCGCACCTGCCTCCACTGCCGAAACGCCCTGCCGGTGGATGTTTGACACCACGGTGCGCTTTGACTCGGAGATGCCCCGATGGGGGCGGTAGGTGATATAGGCGGACATGGACTCGTTCGTCACCAAGCCCGGGCGTTCGCCGACGAGCATACAGACCAGCTCGCAGCCCGTCAGATCACCGATGTGGTCGGACGCGCCGACGCGGCAGAATTTGATGAACAGGCTCTTGCCAAGCTCAATGCCGTAGCTTTTTAACCCCTGCCGGATGGCAGCGGCGCAGTCGATGGCGTTTGCCTCGATCGCCGCAGAGGACAGCCCGTCGCCGATGACGAGCAGGACGCGCTGATCCGCGCAGGTCTCGCGGATGACGATTTGATTCTGCTCGTCAAAGCGCCGTCCGAGGTCGGGGCGCGTCAGATATTCGTCCTTGTCGCGGCACTCGGTCTTGACCGGGATCAGTCCGTTTGCCTTGGCAAAATCCTCGGGGACGAGGGAGAACACGCTGTCCTGCGCCGCCGCGTGATCCGCGCGGAAGCGGAGCAGCGTCGCGGTCTTATAGCGCGTGCCTGCCCGTCCGACGCCGAGGCGCGCGGGGGTTTTGGCTTTGAGTGCCATAAATGCCGCCGCGTTTTTCGGGTTCTCCACCAGATACTGCTTGCGCAGATCGACGGTTGTGATGTCGGCGATCACGCCGCCGTCCTCCGTGCGCAGGTTCTGCGTGGGCTTATAGTCGCCCGCTTTGACGGCCGGCTCGGGGTGCTCTCCCGTGTGCAGCTCCCGCAGCATCTGCGCGACAATGGTTTTCAGTTCCTCTTTGTTCATTCCGCGCCTCCTTTATAACAGTGCCGAGCCGTCGCCCGCTTTTGCCGTGAGCCTGCCGTTTTCCACGAAGCCCATGCGCTCAAGCCAGCGCTGGAACGGCGGGATCGCCGTCAGACCGAAAATGCTCCGCAGCGTCGCCGTCTCGCGGAAGCCGGTCGTCTGATAATTGAGCATGACATCGTCGCCGTGGGGGATGCCCATGAAATAGTTGCAGCCTGCCGCCGTCAGCAGGGCGGCGAGGTTTTCAATGTCGTTTTGGTCGGCTTTCATATGGTTGGTGTAGCACGCGTCGCAGCCCATTGGGATGCCCGTGAGCTTGCCCATGAAGTGATCCTCCAGTCCCGCGCGGATGACCTGCCTTGCGTCATAGAGATATTCAGGCCCGATGAAGCCGACCACGGTGTTGACCAAGAACGGCTGATAGCGCTTGGCAAAGCCGTAGCAGCGCGCCTCCATCGTCACCTGATCCGCGCCGAAATGCGCCTCGCTGGACAGCTCGGAGCCTTGTCCCGTCTCGAAATAGAGGACGTTCGGACCCTCCGCCGTGCCTTGCGTAAGGGCAAGCTGCCGCGCCTGCTCGACGGTCTTGCCGTCAAAGCCGAAGGCCTCGTTGCCCTTCTGGGAGCCTGCGATGGACTGGAAGATGAGGTCGGCGGGCGCACCTGCCTCGATCGCGCGCATTTGCGTGGTGATATGCGCCAGAACGCAGATCTGCGTCGGGATCTCATACCTGCGCTTGAGCTCGTCAAACTTTGTGAGGATGCGCCTGGTGCTGTCTACGGTGTCGCCGGCGGGATTCAAGCCGATCACCGCGTCCCCCGCGCCGAAGGTCAAGCCCTCCATGACCGAGGCGACAATACCGTCGATATCGTCCGTCGGGTGATTCGGCTGCAAACGGCACGAGAGCGTCCCGGGCAAGCCGATGGTGGTGTTGCAGTGGGCGGTGACGGGCATTTTTTTCGCGCAGGTGATGAGGTCTAAGTTGCTCATCAGCTTACAGACGGCGGCGACCATCTCGCTTGTCAGACCGCGCCGCACCCTTGCAATATCGGCGGTCGTGGTCGTTTCGGAGAGCAGCCACTCCCGCAGCTCCGAGACGCTCCAGCCGCGAATCTCCTGATAAATGCGCTCGTTGACATCGTCCTGAATGATGCGCGTGACCTCGTCCAGCTCGTAGGGGACGACGGGATTTTCGCGCAGGTCGGACAGCAGCAGCTCCGACAGCACGACCTTTGCTGCGACGCGCTCTTCCGCGCTCTTTGCGGCGACGCCTGCCAATTTGTCGCCCGATTTTTCCTCATTCGCCTTCGCAAGGACTTCCTTGACATCGCGGAAGGTGTAGGTTTTTCCGAACAGCAGTGCTTTCAGCTTCAAATGAACAGCTCCTTTTTATAATGTAGTGCGTGCGTTTGGGTGGGGCGGTTGGTGGATAGTGAATGGTGAATAGTGAATAGTGAATAGTGAATAGGTCGTGTGCAGGCACACCCGACTGCGTATAAGCTCCCTACGATGTCATTGCGAGGAGCGCAGCGACGCGGTAGCGCAGCCGTTCGCGAGGAACGAGCGTTACGGATGCGGCATACCCCTTGCGGGTACAATCTCGTGCAGGAAATAGCAAGTGCGAACAAACCTACAGCCGGAGATTGCCACGACCAGTGTGCGCACTGGTCTCGCAATGACAAATGGGGTAGCCTCTCCGTGTCATTGCGAGGAGCGCAGCGACGCGGTAGCGCAGCCGTTCGCGAGGAACGAGCGTTACGGATGCGGCATACCCCTTGCGGGTACAATCTCGTGCAGGAAATAGCAAGTGCGAACAAACCTACAGCCGGAGATTGCCACGACCAGTGTGCGCACTGGTCTCGCAATGACAAATGGGGTAGCCTCTCCGTGTCATTGCGAGGAGCGCAGCGACGCGGTAGCGCAGCCGTTCGCGAGGAACGAGCGTTACGGATGCGGCATACCCCTTGCGGGTACAATCTTGTGCAGGAAGTATCAAGTGCGTACAGGTAGGCAAGAAACAGAGAAAGTCGGAACGGCGTTTCGTTATTCACCATTCACCATTCACGATTCACTGTTTGCTAATCTCTGCCTATCCGAGGGCGAGGGTTTTGACGACCACGGGGAGGACTTGTCCGTCAGCGACGGGGGCGCCGATGTCGAGGTAGGAGCCTTCGGGGAGGGCGACCGAGTCAAGACAGACCAGCGGCACTTCCGGCAGCAGCATCCCCACCGCCTGCCCCAGTGCCTTGCCCATGTCCGCACGCACCGCGATGATGAGCGGGTTCCCCGCCTCCGCGCAGTCCCGCAGCCCGAGGGCGACACCGTCGGCAAGTTTACATAATTCAGAAAAGCGCGGATTTTCCAAGCCGTGCAGTGCCAAAACCGTGGGTGTGCCGTCAGGGGAAAACAGGGCGGTCTTTGTCCGTATTTTCTCCGCGAGGGCAGGTGGCTCCAACGCTTCCTCCTCCTCCGACAGCGCCGCGACGGGGAGGTTCTTCAGCGGGAAACGCACGCGATCATAGAAAATGGTGCTGCCGGACAGCTCCGTTGCGTGGCTGCCCGCGCCGATGACCGTCGCGCGGATGGTTTCCTTTGCCCGCAGGAAGCGGCCCTGACACAGGGTGGAATGATAGATCGCCCGACCCAGCAGGACGCCGAGATCACCGTAGGCGAAGGGAGCGCGCGGCTGATCGTCGATGAGGTCGGCAACGCCGCCGGAGAAGGACAGCAGCGGCGCCCCGGTGACGGTGATGGCCTTATCCGTGATAAAGTCGGCAATGCCGCCTTGCCCGCTGACGGTGCGGCAGAGGATTTCGACGAGAAGCTTTAGCACCGGCTGTAAGTCCGCCTCCGTCAGGCGCTGCCCGATTCGGAAATCAAAATGCGGGCGCAGGACGGGGGAGAGGTAGGTGAGCGTGCCGTCCGGATCGAATTTCATCAGCCGACCGCCTACATTGAGGCAGCCGGTGTCTTTTAATTTCCCGTTTTCAAACAGGGCGAGGTTCGTCGTGCCGCCGCCGATGTCGAGATTCAAGACGGCGCAGCGGCGCTCCTCCGAATACGCCTGCGCGCCGGAGCCTTTGCCTGCCAAGACGCTTTCCAGCGCAGGTCCTGCCGTTGCCACGACGAAGTCTCCTGCAAAGTCGGACAGGGCGTTTAACACCTCTCGGGCGTTTTCCTTGCGCGCCGTCTCGCCCGTGATGATGACCGCGCCGGTCTGAATGTCCCTTTTTTCAAAGCCTGAGGCGGCGTATTCCCCCTCGACAATCTCTCGGACACCCGATGCGTCGATACGGGTATCGGACAGCAGGGGCGTAAAGTGGATGGCGCTGCGGTAAAGCACCTCTTTTTCCGCGATGGCGAATTGCGGGACGCTGAACGCCGCGCCCACATTGCGGAGGGTGAGGCGCGAGATCACAAGCTGCGTCGTGGTCGTGCCGATGTCGATGCCCACCGACAAAAGCCGTTCGTCCGTCATAGGGCAGCGCGGAGCAGACGGGAGAAGTCCGCCTTTGTCAAGGGACGGGGATTGGACGCCGCACAGGGATCATTTGCAGCAGCCTCCGCGATTTCCTCCGCTTTTCCAAGCACCGTGCCGCGCTCCAAGCCTGCCTGCGTCAGTGTCTCCGGCAGGTCTAAGCGCTGCCGGAGCCGACGGACAGCATAAATCAAGCCGCGCGCGCCGGTCAGCTTGCAGGAGGCGGCAAGGCGGGCATAGGCTTCTCCCGCAGCGGGAAGATTAAACTCCAGGATATGCGGGAGCAAAATGCCGTTGAGCTTGCCGTGGGCGAGGTGGAATGCGCCGCCTAAGGCGTGGGAGAGGGCGTGGCACGCACCCAGCCCTGCGTTGTCAAAGGCGATGCCTGCCATGGTCGCCGCCTCGTGCAGCCTGCCCCGCAAGGCTCTGTCCGTTTTGCCGCTTTTGGCAAGGGTATAGGAGGCGGACAGGTCGGCAAGGACGCAGCGGGCGGCGTTTTGGGCGAGGGCATCGGAGAATGCCGAGGCGTTCTTTGCCGCGACTGCCTCCAGGCAGTGCGAGAGCGTGTCCATGCCCGCGTCCGCGACCAGACCGGCGGGCAGCTTGTCGAGAAGGCTTGCGTCCAGGATCGCGAGGGCGGGGCGCAGGGCATCCTCCACCAGCGGGTGCTTCACGCCCTCGTGGGTCAAAATGGCAAAGGAGGTGACCTCGGAGCCGGTGCCGGAGGTGGTCGGGACGGCGACGAGCTTTGCTGCGGACTTTCCGAGGGAGCGGATGCCCTTGGCGCAGTCGATGGCGCTGCCGCCGCCGAGAGCGAGCAGGACATCGGGCTGAAATTCCTGCAGGATCGCCACGCCGCGTGCCACAAGCTCCAAGGGCGGATCGGGCTGCACCTCGGCAAAGATGCGCGTCTCCCCGTGGCACAGGTCAGCGATTTTTTGCGCCGTTCCGTTTTCCGCGAAGAATTTGTCCGTGATGAGCAGCACCCGCTTTGCCCCGAGTGCTTCCAGTGCCGCAAGCGCGTTTTCTCCAAAGCACAGGCGCGTGCCGAGCGTAAAGGTCTGCATAATATCCCCCTCTTTTCAGGCGTAGTATTTCCCGCAGCGGCGAAAAAATGTGAACGGAATGAAAAAAGTTTCCCTTCCCGGTTGACACGGCGCGCGAAATATGAAAAAATAACAATCGAAGGAGTGTGAGACGGATGGCTGAAATGATCCACCTGACCTGTCCCGAATGCGGTAATGCGTTGGAGATCCCCGCCGCGCTGGAGGAATTTTCCTGTATGTACTGCGGCAAGCGCGCCCGCACCGCCGCCGTGCAGGCGATGAACGAGAGCGCGGGCAGCGATTATGAAGCCCTGCGCGCCGAGCTGCGGGAAGCACTGCCGAAGACCGTGACAAAATATCCGGACTATCACAAGAAGATCACGCGGAAGGACTTTATTCCCACATTTGACAGCTACGAGCAGGAAAACAAAGGGGTTTTGGAAAAGCTCGATGTCTGCGCCTCGCTCCGTCCGGGAAAGACGGAGGAGTGTATGCACGAGATCGCGGAGGATCTTTTGGACGAGCTGGAAGCCTATATGCAGAAGGATCCGCGGTGGAACAAAAAGACCCAAAAGGCGAATCTGATGTTTGAGGTCAAGGTCGTGCTTGCAATCTTCTTGACACCGCTGGTAAAAAAGCTGCAGCTCAAATCCGCCGAGGCGTTCCGCACCGCTCTGCACGAGGGCTGGCTGAAGCGCTGGCCGAAGGAGCAGTGGATGCCGGGTGACTATGATGTGCTGGTCGGTGGCTTCAAGCGGCGCAAGCTCTGCTTCATCACGACCGCGACCTGCGCCTTTGAGGGAAAGCCCGACGACTGCGCAGAGCTGACCGCCTTCCGCGCCTTCCGCGACGGCTGGCTGACGGAGCATGGCGGCAAGGACATGATCGAGGAATACTATATGGTCGCGCCGAGCATCGTCACCTGTATCGACCTGTGCGACGATCGGGACGCACGCTACGCAGAGCTGCGTGAGCGCTGGCTGACACCCTGCTATCGGGCTTTGTGCGAAAACCGCTACACCGACTGCCGCGATACCTATATCAATATGGTGCAGACGCTCGAAGAGCGGTATCTGCAATAAAAAGCGATCTCCCTCCGCAATTTCGGGGGGAGATCGTCTTCATAGTGAATCGCGAATAGGCTGCTGTCTGTGGGAAGCTGTAGCGTGCGGCATCCTTGAAGCGTCTGTGGGCAGACTTCTTGGACTAAGAGCTAAGGACTAAGGGTGAAGGACTGTGGTGTGCTTCGCACGGATTGAAAAATGTGTATTGGCTCCCTTTTGTCATTGCGAGGGCGCCTGCGCCCGTGGCAATCTCTTGCCGATCTCTTGTACTCCTGCACTTGGCGGATAATATCCGCCCCTACGGCGTAAACTGCGAAATATCTCCTGCGGGCGGCTTTAGCCGCCCGTTTTTTAATCCCGCGGAGCGCTCGACAGCCATTCACCCTTAGGGAACCTCTGAACAAATCAGCGTCGGCGCTCAGCGGATCTTTTGCCGCAGCTTTTCGGTTGGAAAACCTTGAAATACACAAAGTATTCCTGCGGTTTTCCAACCTCAATTTGCGACAAAATCTCTCGCTGACCGCTCTTGCAGATTTATTCAGAGATTCCTTAGTTCTTAGCCCTTAGCCTAACAGGTAGTTCCTTCATCATTCACTCTTAGCCCTTAGCCCGAAACAGGGCAGAATGGCTGATTCCAAGCCGGGCGCTTTGTGCAATCCTACAAATTTTTGCCTTTCGTATGGACAAAAGTTGAAAGAATGTTATAATGAAACAGAGGATACGGTTCGTATCCAAAATCTTATTGTGAGAAGGAGAGTACCATATGAAGAAGCTATCGCGCGTTCTGTCTATGCTGCTGGTGCTGTGCATGGTGCTGGCAATGCTCCCGTCCGTTTTCGCAGAAGATGAGAAAACGGAATTTGCCTTCGTGGTCACATCCGACCTCCATGGTCAGATCTACGCCACGGACTACACGGTGGATCAAGCCCAAAGCGGCACCTATA
>JAEDOK010000064.1 GCA_016302005.1 Oscillospiraceae bacterium
AGATGGTAAGAGACAACGTGTCCGCAAAGGTCAACGCCTACGCGCAGGACTACAATAGCTGGGTGGCGCCGACAACTCCTGCGGCTACGACCTAAACCAAAGGGGCGGCAATAGCCGCCCCGAACTATAGGAGGGTATCATGGTATCTATCAACAGAGTGTCGGGCGGGATAGCGAAATACATGGATGCGGAGCTTATGCCGAAACTGCCGGCGAACGGATGGGAGCGGGTAGTTGTTGGAACCGCGATCGGGATCGCGGTGAAACGGTCGGAGCGCGTCGTGAATGCGCTGAGAGACAACGCGATTATAAAGACGCTCGGAGTGATCACGGATGACGGAGCAGTTGACGTGGACACGCTGAAGGAAGCTGCGATGGAGCAGGTGAAGAAGCAGGGGTTCGCGGAGATCGGCGGGATCCCGATCATCAAAAAAATCACGTTCCGGGCAGAGGACGTTGAAAAACTGTATCACTACATTGTGGAGGGTTAACATATGCGCGTGATGGATATTGTTGGAGAGGCGCTGGAGCGGGAGATAGAGTGGATCAAAACGTGTCCGGCGACGCGGGAGAATATGCGGTGCTATGCGGCACTACTGACGATCCGGCACAGGATCGGGGAAGACGAGAAGGAAGAGGGACACGAGCATTATCGCCTGACGATGGATGACGCGAGGCGTTGGGCGGAGAAAATGCAGAACGCGGACGGGACGAGAGGGCCGCACTGGACGATCGCGCAGACGGAGCAGGTGAAGCGGGAAAACGGGATGCGGTGCAATGCGGCGGAGTTCTTCGCCGTAATGAATGCGATATACTCGGATTTCTGCGAGGCGCTCGAAGAATGCGGGATCAAGAGGACGGACGCGGCGTGCTATGCGAAGCTGGCGAGAGCGTGGATCATGGACGAGGACGCGGAGGAAGGAAAGGCAAAGAGGTACTTTCTGCACGTTGTGAAATAGGGCGCAGCGGGCGCAAGAATCCCAGAAAAATCCCAGAATAAAAATAAAAATTGATATTTGGGAAGAATGTGGGGAACAAAACGCGGGAGAAAACGAAATGTTTTTGTGAAAATTTATCTGTTTTTTATAAAAAAACGAAGAGAAGGCACAATATTTAATTCCCACCCGCTCCGCCAAGGAAAGGACCACATTTGTCTACCCTGACAAATGTGGTCCTTTTTCGAACGAGGTGTGCCTTGCGGCACGTGAAGTGATGCTTCGCATCGTGAAGCCGCTGCGCAGTGAAGTGCCTGAGGGTGTGGGTGGCACACTTCACTTTGTTTCAAAGAAACAAAGCCGGCGTGCCGAAAAGTGTTTCGATGCGCCGGGAGACTGTTGAGAAAGCTCGAAAGACAAGCAGCTCCCGCCTGTCGGCGTACACAGGTACGGTAAGGCGAGAGCTGCGCAGTAAGTCAAAATCATTTCGACTGGGTGCGAGAGCATCGGATCTGACGATTCTGTTCCGGCTATCTCGTTTGAAATGTGAAGAAGGCAGAAGCAATCATTTTCCTGGATTCCGGAAGTCCGGAATTCTATAGCACCGATTCTGAATAGAGATTTCTCCGTTAGGATAGTTGCAGGGGTACATTTATTGTAAAGGATTTTATCTCTATGCTCAACCTTTGATTATAGCTTTGGGGTCAGGCTCACCACCTGACCCCGGCATTTATGATAGAGCCGGAGAAAAGCACCTGCCGGGGCAGGTGCTTTTCGAATAAGAGCGTACAGGATGTCAGATAACGTAATCATTTCCCGCGTCGCCGCTGCGCAGCAGATCGGCAAGGGTAAAGCCGTCGAGATATTCGTTGATACATTTATCAAGCCCTTGCCAGAGCGACAGCGTACGGCACGACGCTGCACGCGGGCAGGCGAGCGCACCCGGCTCCAGACAGGCCACCGGTGCCAGCGAATCCTCCGTCAGGCGCAGGATGCTGCCGATGGTGTATTGTTCCGGCGTCCGTGTGAGCTGGTAGCCGCCGCCCTTGCCGCGCAGGCCGGTCAGGAAATTCGTCTTGACCAGGAGCTTGACGATGCTCTCCAGATACTTCTCCGACACGTCCTGCCGCTCGGCGATCGTGCGGAGCGGAATATAGCCGTCGGCCTGATGCTCCGCGAGGTCGATCATGACCCGCAGGGAATAGCGCCCTTTGGTGGAAATCAGCATTTTGGTAGCCTCCTTTTCTTTTAACCTATTATACCACATGGTTAGTAGGAAAATCAAGGAAAAATCAAAAAGTTTTTCTTGACATTTCGCAATGTCAACGCTATAATCATATTAACCTACCTGAAAGATTGGTTTGACAAAAGCGTGACGGAGTTCACGGCCTTTGCCGGCTTTTCCGTAACACAGGGAAATGACAGGAGGAAATGATCATGAGTAGTATTTACACATCCGCAGATCAACTGATCGGCAAGACGCCGCTTCTGGAGCTGACGCATCTGGAAAGGGAAGAGGCCCTGCAGGCGCGCGTTCTGGCGAAGCTGGAGTATTTTAACCCCGCCGGCTCGGTCAAGGACCGCATTGCCAAGGCGATGATCGACGATGCCGAGGCGAGCGGTGCGCTCAAGCCCGGCTCCGTGATCATCGAACCGACCTCGGGCAACACGGGCATCGGCCTTGCGTCCGTCGCGGCAGCCAGAGGCTACCGCATCATCATCGTCATGCCGGAGACCATGAGCGTCGAACGTCGTCAGCTTATGAAGGCCTATGGCGCGGAGCTGGTGCTGACCGAGGGCGCGAAGGGCATGAAGGGCGCGATTGCGAAGGCAGAAGAGCTTGCAAAGGAGCTGCCGAACAGCTTTGTTCCCGGCCAATTTGTCAACCCGGCCAACCCCGCCGTCCACAGAGCGACCACCGGCCCGGAGATCTGGGAGGATACGGACGGCAAGGTGGACATTTTTGTCGCAGGCGTCGGCACGGGCGGCACCGTCACCGGTGTAGGCGAATACCTCAAGAGCCGGAACCCGGCGGTCAAGGTCGTCGCAGTGGAGCCTGCTTCTTCTCCGGTGCTGAGCAAGGGTACGGCGGGCGCACACAAGATTCAGGGCATCGGTGCGGGCTTTGTGCCGCAGGTACTCAATACAGGCGTGTATGACGAGGTGATCGCCGTCGAGAACGAGGACGCTTTTGCCACCGGCAAGCGCATCGGCCAGCGCGAAGGCGTGCTGGTGGGCATTTCCTCCGGCGCTGCGGTTTGGGCTGCGCTCCAGCTCGCAAAGCGCCCGGAGAATCAGGGAAAGACCATTGTCGCCCTGCTTCCGGACACCGGCGACCGCTATCTGTCGACGCCGCTGTTTGCGGACTGACCGACAATGCCCTCCGTCTTGCGGCGGCTTCTTACAGTCGCCGCAAGACGGAAAAATCTTCAAAAAATGGTTGACAAGCGGAAGGAATACCGCTATAATACCCACAAACAAAGTATGATGATAGGAAAGAAGGGCGAGGGATGAACAAATTGCTGACGCGGCTGCTGAGAAGCAATTTCCGCTGCGGACGAATGCCTTGCTCCCGGACTGTTGCGATGGCCGTGTGCGTTGCCGCCCCTTTCATGGAGTGAGCGCTGCACAGACGGACGCCGCCGGCCGTACGCAGTGCGGGAGGAATGAAGGAAGACAAGGTGCCGTCTGTAACAATTCATGAAAGAGGTAGAATTATGAGCAACTATAAATTTGAAACACTTCAGCTCCATGTTGGACAGGAGCAGCCCGATCCTGCGACCGGCGCCCGTGCCGTACCGATCTATCAGACGACTTCATATGTGTTCCGTGACTGTGCGCAGGCCGCGGCACGCTTCGGCCTCACCGACCCGGGCAACATCTATGGCCGCCTGACCAACTCCACGCAGGACGTGCTCGAAAAACGCATTGCTGCGCTGGAAGGCGGCGTTGCGGCACTGGCACTGGCCTCCGGCGCTGCTGCCATCACCTATGCCATCGAAGCGCTGGCGCAGGAGGGCGACCACATCGTCGCGCAGAAGACCATTTACGGCGGCAGCTATAACCTGCTGGCGCACACCCTGCCGCGATACGGGATTACCACGACCTTTGTTGATGCGCACGACCTTGCGCAGGTCGAATCGGCGATCCGGCCCAATACGAAGGCCGTGTATCTGGAAACGCTGGGCAATCCCAACAGCGACATCCCCGACATTGAGGCCATTGCGCAGATCGCGCACCGCCATGGTCTGCCGCTGGTGATCGACAACACCTTCGGCACGCCCTACCTGATCCGCCCGATCGAGCACGGCGCGGACGTCGTCGTCCACTCTGCCACGAAGTTCATCGGCGGTCACGGCACGACACTGGGCGGCATCATCGTCGACTCCGGCCGCTTTGACTGGAAGGCAAGCCGGAAATACCCTGCGATCGCCGAGCCGAATCCGAGCTATCACGGCGTCAGCTTTGTTGACGCTGCAGGCCCGGCTGCGTTTGTCACCTACATCCGTGCGGTTTTGCTGCGCGATACGGGCGCGTGCATTGCGCCGATTTCAGCGTTCCTGCTCCTGCAGGGCGTCGAGACGCTCTCGCTGCGCCTGGAACGCCACGCCGAGAACACCAAAAAGGTCGTGCAGTTCCTCGCAAGCCACCCGCAGGTGGAGAAGGTGAACCATCCCAGCCTGCCGGAGCATCCCGACCACGCGCTGTATGAGAAATATTTCCCCAACGGCGGCGCGTCCATCTTCACCTTTGAGATCAAAGGCGGACAGGCGGCGGCACACAGGTTCATCGACGCGCTGGAGATCTTCTCCCTGCTGGCGAATGTCGCGGATGTGAAATCGCTCGTCATTCATCCGGCGACGACCACGCACTCGCAGCTTTCCGAGGAGGAGCTGCTCGATCAGGGCATCCGCCCGAACACCATCCGCCTGTCGATCGGCACAGAGCATATTGACGATATCCTTGCAGACCTCGAAAGGGGCTTTGCCGCTGCAAATTGACAAAAAAAGATCCGGCTGACGCAATGTCAGCCGGATTTCTTTATGTTTCGGGAAGCCAGCGGGCATAGAGCGTGAGGGGGATCGGGTTGCTCCAGTCACGGTCATTTTCTGTTTCGGGGAAGAAATCGTGCGCCGGGATCATTTGCACCGGCTCGCCGGTGCATTCCGGTGTCTCGTACCATCCGGCGAAGACGTAGCCGTCGCGCACAGGCGTGGGGAAGGCGCAAGGCCAAACCGTACCGCCGGAGGCCATGGGACTGGTGGCGTCATATTCCTCTGCCGGGTCGCCGTCGTTGGGATCGAGAATGAGCGGGATCCAAGGGTCGCCGTCTCCTTCATATTCCCATGCCGCGTGGATATTCACGTGGCGGACGCCGTTTTCATCCGGCGCGACCAGTTGGACGTCCTCCGTGCGGAGCGTGTCCGTCAAAAGGTAGTAATTTCCGCTGCCGTTGAGCACAAAGCCGAGGAAATTGTAATTCTCATGCGGTATATAGGCCGGGAGTGTCAGATCCGTAAACTCCGCTTCAGGCACGGTGGCCTGATACAATACGTGGTCATTCCAGTTATCCTCCGGGTTGGGGGAGCTGTTATAGACCGTGATCTCCAGTGAACCATCGCCCAGGGGATAGGTCGGCACAGGCTCCGTCTCCGGCGGCTCTGTCGGCGCAGGCTCCGTCTGCGTGGGGACAGGCTCCGTTTCCGTTGGCACGGGCTGCGTTTCCGTGGGAATGGGCTGCGTTTCCGCAGGGGCCGGCTCATCCTGCGGCGGCTTCGCGTTGGGGAGGACGCCCGGCAGGGCAAGCGTGGTAACGACAGTGACCGCCGCGACAAGATAGAGCATTTTTTTGCGCAGACGCCACTTCTTTTTCGAAGCGTCGTCCCGGCGTTGCGCTGCTGAAGCCGAAAACTCCGCAGCAGGGGAGGCAACTTCGGCGGCGGGAGGAGAAAACTCTTCACTCGGTGGGAGAAATTCCGCCCCGGCGGGCGGGTATTCCCGCTCGTGTCGGTCGTTCATATGCTCACCTGCTATGTACGTCGAGCTGCGGATAGGGACACTCGACGCCGAGCTTGCGCAGACCGAGCAGCAGCTCACGATTCAGCAGACGCTGGGTGGAGAAGATCGCCTTTTCCTCGACCTCGGCAATGAAGCGCAGCACAACGGCAGAATCCGCCAGCGTCTGCACGCCCAGATATTGCGGCGCCTGCTTCATGGCAGACGGATTATTCTCATAGACCTTTGCCAGCATTTCCGGAAGCTTCTTTTCCAGTGCCTCCAGATCCGTTTCGTAAGGGATCGAAATGTCACAGACGGCGAAGGAGCTGTTATCCGAGCGGTTGAGGATGTTCTTCATCTCGGAATTGTTGATGATGCGCACGTTTCCGCCGGTATCGACAACGGAGGTGGTACGGATGCCGATCTCCTGCACGGTGCCGCGGAAGCCGCCGACCTCAACGATGTCGCCGACGTTGCACTGGTTTTCAAACAGCATGAAAACGCCCGTGACGACGTCCGCGATCAGGCTCTCGGCGCCGAAGCCGACGATAAGAGCGAGGATCCCGACGCTGGCGACGATGGTGGACACATCCACGCCCAAAATGCTCAGACCCCAGCAGAGGATGACGAGCGCGGCAGCATATTTCGTCAGACTGGCAAGCAGCGTGACGAGGGTGCGTCCGCGGTGACGCTTTGGCTTCAGGCTGTGCAGCACAAGGATCACGAGGTTTGCCACGAGCAGCACGCTGAAGAGCATCAGCAGAAACTGCAGCAAGGCCTTTGCGTTGAACTGCAGCGAGGTGCGAAGAGAGAAGCTCTCAAAGACACCCGCTGCCCATGCCCCGCCGCAGGCACCCAGAAGCAGCAAGAGCAGAACCAACAGTCTGACGAGTTGTTTCTTCTGTTTCATAGTGAGCACTCCTTATTTTTATTGGCAGAGAGACTCTGCCTATATCAACGAATAATGCTCCAGGGCGTGCAGCAGACCGTCGTCGTCACAGTCGTCCGTGACGTAGTCGGCTGCCGCCTTTGCTTCCGGCGTGGCGTTGCCCATCGCAACGCCGATACCCGCCGCACGCAGCATGGCAATGTCGTTCTCGGCGTCACCGAAAGCGATGGATTCCTCCGGCAAAATGCCGTAGTTGGCAAGGACCTCCGCCATTGCGACATCCTTGCCGCCGTTGTCGGCGATAATATCAAAGCCGGTTTCAAACCACTGCGTTGCGATGCAATGCGGTGCAAGACGCATGGCCTCCTCCAGCTCTTCCCGCGTGGCAAAGAAAACGATCTTGAAGATCGGGCTTTGCAGCATCGAGCGAAGGTCGGCGATCTCCGGCAGACGTGTGTGGATGGCCTCCAGAGAACGTGCAACGCATGGGGTGCAGGTGTTGATGCAGACCTCGTCCGCGCCGGCGGCCCAGCAGCCGATGTTGTGCGTATTTGCCCAGTGGATGATGGCCTCGGCCTCCGATGGGAGAATGGGTCTGCCGTAGAGCCGGTTGCCGTTTTCGTCGTAGGCATCCTGCCCGTTATTCGTCAGCATCCCGTCAAAATGCAGACCGTCGAGCAGATGCTCGCTTTGGATCTCGAAGCGCGAACGTCCCGTCGCAACGAACAAAAGGACGCCATTTTGCCGCAGGCGCTCCAGCGCCACGGCGGTCGAAGGTGGATAGACCTTGGATTTCAGCGACACCAGCGTGCCGTCGATGTCAAAAAAAGCGGCCTTAATCATGCTTTTTTGTGACGGAGAGCTTTCCGCTAAAGAACCCAACCGTACCGATCGCGGCGAAAACGAGCGAGATAAGCAGATCCTTGATAAAGACGGAGGAATCCAGCGTGAAGGTCCAGATCTCGCCGCCGCAGACGGCGTTTACGCTCAGGCCGCGCAGCAGATCGAACGACTTGGAAAGCGCATAGCCGAGCGTTTGAGAGCCGCCGGAGTCCCGAAGCTCCTGCAGAAAATCATAGGCGAAGGAGAAATAGTTGGCAAGCAGCATCGCAAGCACTGTTGCCACGGCGGAGATGATCAGGCCTTTGCGGCTGGCCTTGTTGCCGGAGAAGAGGCCGTAGCCGAAAAAGGCGGCGGCGATGGCGACAAAACCGCTCAGTCCGGCGATGAAGTTCGCAAGATGCAGCAGGAAAAAGACGAGCGCGCCCGCAAGGGAGAACAGAAGCGCGCCGACTGCGCCGAGCAGAACATTCTCCTTCGGAGGAAGCTCAGCAGGGTTTTGGTAGGTGGTGGGTTGTGTCTGTAGTTCCATGTGTTTCTCTCTCTTTCATTTTTCTTTCATAAACACTGACGAACGGCAAGCGGCGCCTGTTCGATCGGTGGTTATTTTTTTACAGGGACAGGATATGCACCTGTTGGCCGTCTGCTTCCAGCTTGATCTGCGAGATCGGATGCTCATAGCTGTCGATGATCTTTTCCGCGATTGCGTCCTCCAGCTCGCGCTGGATGGTGCGGCGCAGATTCCGTGCGCCGTAGGTGAGGGAATAGGACTTGCGCACGAGGAAGTCGATGACGCTCTCGTCCCAGAGCAGGTGGATGCCGTGCTCGTCCAGATTGCCGCGCAGCTCGCCGAGCATAATCGCCGCGATGCCGCGGAAATCCGCCTCGGACAGCTTGTTGAAGCAGACGATCTCGTCCACGCGGTTGAGGAATTCCGGCCGCAGGAACTCGCGCAGCGACTTCATGGCCTTTTCCTTGCTCTGCTCGGACATACTGCGGGCAAAGCCGACCGAGCCGTCCTTGCGCTCGGAGCCGGCGTTAGAGGTCATCACGATCACGGTGTTCTCAAAGTTGACCACGCGGCCCTGCGCATCGGTGATGCGGCCGTCGTCAAGGATCTGCAAAAGGACGTTGAGCACGTCGGGATGCGCCTTTTCCAGCTCGTCGAAGAGGATGACGCTGTAGGGCTTGCGGCGGATCTTCTCGGTGAGCTGACCGGCCTCGTCGTAGCCGACGTAGCCGGGAGGCGAGCCGATCAGCTTCGAAACGGAGTGGCGCTCCATGTATTCCGACATATCCAGCCGCACCAGAGAATCCACGGAGTCGAACAGCTCGTCGGCAAGGGTCTTGACCAGCTCGGTCTTGCCGACGCCCGTCGAGCCGACAAAGATGAAGGAGACGGGATGCTTTTTCGTGGCGATGCCGACGCGGTTGCGGCGGATGGCCGATGCAACGGCGCGGATGGCCTCGTCCTGCCCCACGATGCGCTTTTTCAGGCGATCCTCCAGCGTGCGAAGCTGCTCGTATTCCTGCGCACGGATCTTGCTGGCGGGGATCTTCGTCCACATCTCGATCACGCGGGCGAGATTTTCCATTGTCAGCACGGGCGCGGGCTTCTGCTCGAGCCGGGCGATCTCCTGGTCGAGACGCAGAACGTTGCTGCGCAGCAGGGCAAGCCGCTCAAAGTTCTCGTGCTCGGTGTCCTCGGTGAGCATTTTGATCTCCAGATTGTAATCGTCGCGTTCCTTGCGCTTTTCCGCGAGGTCGGAGATCTCCTTCGTATGCAGGTTGAGGTCGGAGCAGGCCTCGTCCACAAGGTCGATGGCCTTGTCCGGCAGGAAGCGGTCGGTGATATAGCGCTC
>JAEDOK010000065.1 GCA_016302005.1 Oscillospiraceae bacterium
CTTCGCCCGCGCAGACAGAGCCGCTGATTCAACAGAACATGTCCCCGCCCTACAAGGGCTGTTTCGTTTATCGTGGTGCGTTTTTCGCGTGTGGATTGCAAGGGCGCTTGCGTCTGTGGCAATCTTTTGTGCGCGGTTGGTAGTTCCTGCACGAAATTGCCGCGACCCCGTTGGGTCTCGCAATGACAGGGTGGGGAGGTTTGTACATGGTTGGAGGTTCCTGCACCGGCGGGGGGACGTTTGCGAGCGCCGCCTGCGGCGGGAGAAGCGAGCAAAAAGGAGTGGCAGAATCAAGGCGATTGGCAAGCGGGCTTTGCCTGCGCAGACAGAGCCGCTGATTCAACAGAACATGTCCCCGCCCTACATTGGAATCCGCGCGGAGTGCTCCGACGTTTTTCGCTATTCTCTATTCTCTATCTACCAAAGCCTCTGTTTGCACGCGGGCGGCTAATAGCCACACTTACAGCATTATGGGGCGGTTATTCGGCGCGGAGGGCGGTGACGGGGTCGCTCTTTGCCGCTTTGCGGGAGGGGAGCAGTCCGCTGATGAGGGTCAGTACGACGCTCAGAACCACGAGGATCACTGCGCCGCCGAGGGGCAGGGCGGCGTTGATATCCGTCCGTTCCGCGAGGGAATGAATGAGCGCGTTCGTCGGGAGCAGGAGCAGGAGCGTCATGGCAATACCGATGATACCCGCGCTGAGCCCGATGATAAAGGTCTCCGCGTTAAAGACCTCAGAGATATTCCGCTTGGATGCGCCGATGGCGCGGAGAATGCCGATCTCCTTCCTGCGCTCGACCACGCTGATATAGGTGATGACGCCGATCATGATGGAAGAGACCACGAGGGAGATCGCCACAAACGCCACCAAGACATAGCTGATCACATCCACGATCTCCGTCACGGAGGACATGAGCGTGCCGACCATATCGGAGTAGCGGATGACCTTCTCCTCCATTCCCTCCGCCTCCATGCGGCGGTTATACTCGTCTAAAATGTTCAGCACGGCGGTCTTACTCTCAAAATCCTTGGGATAGAGATTGATCTGCGCGGGCTTTCCCGGGTCGGCATAGCCGAAGCGCTTCAGATTGCGGTCATACGAGGTCTCGTCGCCGGACAGCATGGACAGAAGCAGCTCGGCAAGCTCCTCCTCTGTCATATTCACCTGAATGGCATTGGCGAATGCCTCGGCGTCGATCTGCAGGGCGTCCGACATCCCTGCGCCCGCCTGCGCCACCGCCTGCTGCATTGCGCCTGCCATGCGCTGCCCAAGCTGGGCGGCAGCCTGCTGCATTGCCGCGGCAAGCTGCGTCTGCACGGTCTGCGCAATGGCGTCGGCATAGCCTTGCAATGCGGCTGTCAGCGCCGTTTGCAGCTTGTCCGTATCCACCAGCGCGGCGACGCCGTCCGAGAGGAGCTTCTGCGCCTCCGGTGTTTGCAGGTAGGTCATGAAATGCTCTCCCGCCTTGGTCGGGTCGGGAAGCTCGTTTTCCGCCGCATAGCTTTGATAGCCCGTAAGCAGGTCCTGCGCAAGCGCGTCCAGCTGCTCCGGCAGAAGAATCAGCTCGCCGCCGAATTGCAGGATCTCCAACGCGCCCTCCTGCAAAAGCGCCTGCGCCTCGGCAGTTTGCAAATACTGCGTCAGGCAGTCGCTGAATTCCGCCGGGTCGGTCACGCCGTTCTCGGCGGCATAGGCAGCAAAGCCCTCTAAAAGCGACCGCACCAGCGCCTCCAAATGCTCGGCGGAGACGGTCAGATTTCCGTTGGCAAGCATGATCTGCTCCAAATGCGCGGCGAGAAGCTGCTTTGCCTGCGGCGTTTGCAGATACGCGCGGAACGAGCCTTGCAGACGGGCATAGTCCTGCGCGGCATATTGGACATAGCCCTGCAGCAGACTTGTGCCCAAGGAGGAGAGGGCTTCGGGTGAGACGGTCAGGTCGAGCTGCCCGAGTAGCTCTGCCAAGTCCGTCTCCGGCAGGTCGAGGCTGCTGAAATCTATCATGGTGGACAGATCGGTCGTTCCGAAATTCAGGTTCAGATATGCCGACGGGTCAAATTGCAGGGCGTTTTCGTCCAACTGAAAGGCTTCGGCAAGGGCGTCTTCATCGAGGGAGAAGAGCGTGGTCATATCAAATTCGCCGCGCTCCTCTCCGAAGAGCGTGCCGGTTAAGACATTGATCTCCGGATCTGCAAGCTGCGTCTGCACGATGGGGGCTGCTGCCGCCTGCTCCATGACATGCGCCGTCAGCGACGAGGGGTAGCCGATGCCTGCTTGCAGCATGGTGGCGTCCGCGTTTTCAGCGGGCTGCACCACGCCGACGACGGTGATCTCCTCGCCGTTTTTTACCAGATTGCGCAGATAGGCTTCGTCGCCGGAACGATCCTTCCAAACGCCGTAGGTCGTGTCATACTCGTAATAATCGGAGGCGTTCACCAGGCGGAAGGTGATGCCGACCAGCTCGTCATATTTGTAGGGACGGAGATCGTCCGGGGTTTCCACCGGCTCCTCCGCCAGGAAGCGCTCGACCATCTTGTCCAGCTCGACGGAATCGCGCAGTCCGAGGGTATACTGCATGAAATCGCTGATGTTCCCGCCGCCGGTGAGGACGACGACGCATTCGTTATACGCCTCCGGCCAGCGGCCTGCCTTGATGTCATATTGGTTTTCGTACAGCGAGGTGTTTGCGGGCATTTCATAGAATACATCGGTGCTCATAAACATCGACATGAGGCTGTTTGTGTCAGAGGTGCTGCCTAACCCCAGCGCCTCGAACGAGCGGTCGGGATGCACCTGCCGCACGCCGCTGCCCTCAATGCGGTAGATCTGCGGGGAGACATTGTAGGTATATTCGACCGCCTTGGTATACTGCTCGACGCCGCTGTCGCCGCTGTCTAAGTAGGTCTTGAGGGAGCGGAGGTCGTTGGCGTCCACCTTGGAGAGCAGATTTGTGATCATCTGCGTGACGCCGACCTCACCCTCGCCGCCCTCAAAGCGCTGGGAGCCGTCGCCGCCCATCATGGCGGAGACATCGACGCCGGAGCCTTGAATCTGCACGGGATATTCCGAGAGCGTGTTTTCCTCGACGGATCGGATGTAATTGTTCATGCCGTGGGACAGCGACAGGATCAGCGCGATGCCGATGATGCCGATGGAACCGGCAAAGGCGGTCAGGATCGTCCGAGCCTTTTTTGTCCGCAGATTGTTGAAGCTGAGGGAGAGGGCGGTCCACAGGGACATGGACGCTTTCCCCATATTTTTATGGACGGGCGGTGCCTGCGGCGCGTCATCCGGCTCGTAGGGGTCGGAATCGGCGCGGAGCTTACCGTCGCGCAGGCGGACAATACGCGTGGCGTACGCCTCCGCCAATTCGGGATTGTGCGTTACCATGACGACAAGGCGATCCTTTGCGACTTCCTTCAAAAGCTCCATGACCTGCACGCCCGTGTCGCTGTCCAGCGCACCCGTCGGCTCGTCCGCAAGCAGAATCTTCGGGTCATTGACCAGCGCCCGGGCAATCGCCACGCGCTGCATCTGTCCGCCCGACATCTGTCCGGGCTTTTTATGGAGCTGATCGCCCAGTCCGACCTGTTCCAACGCTCGCTTTGCGCGCTTCCTGCGTTCCTTTTTGGAGACACCGGAGATGGTCAGCGCAAGCTCTACATTGGCAAGCACGCTTTGGTGTGGGATGAGGTTATAGCTCTGAAACACAAAGCCGATCGTGTGGTTGCGGTAGGAATCCCAATCGCGGTCCTTGTATTTTTTTGTCGAGATGCCGTCGATCACAAGGTCGCCGCTGTCGTAGCGGTCCAGACCGCCGATGATGTTCAGCAGGGTGGTCTTGCCCGAACCGCTCGGGCCTAAAATGGCGACAAATTCGTTCTCGCGGAGGTTCAAGCTGACATCATCCAGCGCTTTTTGTACCAGATGACCGGTTTGGTAGGATTTGCAAATATGCTTGATCTGCAACATGGGCGGTCACTCCTTTGCGGGTTCTGTCGAAAGAATAGCACGGTTTGGAAAACTGAAACGAAACTCCGCGCGGTTTTTGGGGAATTTTTTAAGCCGAGGTGCGTGCATGAGATTGCCACGTCGCTGTGCTCCTCGCAATGACAGGGGAGAATAGCCTTCTTGTCATTGCGAGGGCGCTTGCGCCCGTGGCAATCTCGTGCAGGCACTTTGTTATGTGGATTCGACTAATTCGTAGATCTGTTTGAGGAGGATCACGCCGACGGGGACGAGGATCATGCCGATGACGCCGAAGAGACGGAAGCCCGCATAGAGCGAGACGAGCGTCAAAAGCGGATTTAAGCCGATCTGCCTGCCCAAGAAGCGCGGCTCCAGGCAGGTGCGCGTCAGAGAAGCAACGGCGTAGAGGAGCAGCAGCCCAACAGCCTGCCCGGTTTGACCGCGCAGGAACGAGATGATACCCCACGGGATGAGAATGGTTCCCGCGCCGAAGACGGGCAGCGCGTCAACAACGGCGATCAGCAGGGCGATCAGCAGCGCGTTACGCCGCCGCAGGAGCAGCAGCCCGACAGCGACAATTGCCAGCGTGACGAGAAGCAGATAGCCCTGCGCTTTGCAGTAGCCGCCGAGGGCGCTGCGCATGCGCGATTTGACGGCGAGCAGCTTTTTGCGCCACTGCTCCGGCAGCAGACGGCGCGCAGTCATGGAAAGCTGCTTCCGTTCCGCGCAGAAAAGGTAGGCAGAGAGAATCATCGTTAAAAGAAACAGTATGATATCCGGCACGAGTGAAATCACATTTCCGGCAAAGCCCAGCAGCCATTCCGACACGGTCCCTGCCACCACGCTCCCACCGGCAAAGAGCCGATCGATCCATTCTGCGGCGGCGGGTGCGACGGACTGCGGGAGCTTTGCCGCGATTCTTAGCAGTCCGCCGTGCAGCTTGGCAAGCGGCGTCTCCAGCGACGCAAGCAGTGCGGGAAGCTTGGCGGTAAGCTCCTGCACCTGTGAAAAGAGCAGCTTCCCGAGCAGAAACAAAATGCCGAACACGGCGGCAGAGAGCAACAGAACGACCAAAAATGCCGCCAGTCTGCGCGGAACGCCGAGACGCTCCTTGAGCCCGCGGACGGGCGGTTCGGCAAGCGATGCCAGACCGCAGCCTAAGAGAAAGGGAAGACCGACGGGGAGAAGCAGCTTCACCGTCAACCAGATGCCGACTATGCCGCAGATCGCATAGCCGATCAGCCTCCACGGATTTTTCAAGCAAACGCTCCTTTCTCCGCAGAGTTTCTTGCTTTTTCTGCGGTGATATGATAAAATGTATTCCATGCAAAAACATTTGCGCTTTTTCGGCGCACAGGAGGCGGACAATTTGAAACAACTGCCAAAATACTATATTGTGGAAGCGAAGGCGCTGCCCGAGGTCTTTCTGAAGGTCGCGGAGGCAAAGTGGCTGCTTGAGACCGGCGAGGTCGGCACGGTCAACGAGGCGACGCGCGCGACGGGCATCAGCCGCAGCGCGTTTTACAAATACCGCGACGCAATTGCGCCCTTCCAAAACCTGATGGCGGGGCGTATTCTGACCTTCCATTTCCTTTTGCGGGATGTGACGGGTCTTCTTTCCTCCATACTATCCATTTTTGCCCAATTCGGCGCAAATATACTGACCATCAATCAGACGATCCCCACAGGCGGCAGCGCTTCCGTGACGATCTCCGCAGAGACGACGGACATGGAACGGGGTGCGGAGGAGCTTTTGCGCACGCTTTCGCGGATGGACGGCGTGTTGAAGGCCGAAATACTGGCGGGTTGAGGGCAACTGCGCTACTGCATACCTACGGACTGCTGCCGCACAATATGCCTTGGAAAAAAGTTCCCGCGAAAATACGAATTCCTATTGCATTTCCTACAGCCTGACGCTATACTGATAGGGTCTAAAAACGATGGGAGGTGTATCCGTGGTCTTTGAAACGATCCGCAGCTTTTTGGTGGAGCAGCTTGGCTGTGACGAAAAGCGTATTACGGTATCGACCGTGATTTTGCAGGATTTGGAGGCGGAGGCGTCCGATCTGGCGGACCTGATGCTGATGCTGGAGCAGGAATACGGCATTGAGTGGACAGATGAAGATCTGGCGGAGCTGGAAACCGTCGGACAGGTGACAGCTTTTGTCGAAAGCCAAATTTAAATAAAAAACACCCCGCCGCACTGATTTTTAAGTGCGGCGGGGTGTTTTTATGGGGTGCCTGCTACGGCAGAGGGCGTGTTGTGTGATTCGTAGGGCACGACGACCTCGGCGTGCCGTCCGCGTAAGCGGCGGACGGTACGGATGAACAAACTGGTGCGCAGTCGGTAGTTCCTGCACGCGGGCGGATAATATCCGCCCCTACGACAGTCATTTCCCCCTCTTAGCCCGTGGGGTTATTCGGCGGAGATGAGGTAGTAATAGACGGGCTGACCGCCGTTGATGACATTGACTTCGACCTCCGGACAGACCTCCGCAAAGATGGCGGCGGCTGCCTGCGCTTGGTCTGCGGTGATGTCCGCGCCGTAATAGATGGTGACGAACTCCCGCGATTCGCCGTGAACCTTCTCGGCAAGTCCCCGCAGGAGCTTGTCCGGATCGGGGCTGTTGCCGAACAGGGCGCTGCCGTAGAGCGCCAAATACTCGCCCGCGTGGATGTCGTGCCCGTCAAAGTCGGAATCCCGCGCGGCATAGGTGATCTGCATCGTTGCCACATTGCCCATCGCGTCCAGCATCGTCTCGGTATTGGTCGGCTCGTCCGCGTCGGGGTCAAACAGCAGCATGGCGGAGATGCCCTGCGGGACGGTCTTTGACGGAATGACAATGACCTTCTTCTCCGTCAGGGGGATGGTCTGCTCCGCTGCCATGATGATATTTTTATTATTCGGGAAGACGAACACGACCTCGGCGGGGGTGGCGTTGATCTTCTCCAAAATGTCCTGCGTCGAGGGGTTCATCGTCTGACCGCCTGCGATGATATTGTCCGCGCCCAGCTCGCGGAACACATTCGCCAGTCCCTCGCCTGCGCAGACGGCGACCATGCCGTAGTGCTTCTCCGGCGCGGCGATGACCTCCTCCTGCTGCTCCAGCTCCTGCTCGATCTTTTCCAGATCGTCCGTGCTGCGAGCGGCTCTGCCGGCAGCAAGATCGTCGTGCTGCATCTGCATGTTTTCAATCTTGGCAAGCTCCAGCGTACCGTATTTCTGCGCCTCGGTCAGCGCCTCGCCGGGGATATTTGTGTGGACATGGACTTTGAACGCCTCGTCGTCCTCGCCGATGACGATGCTGTCGCCGATCGTATCCAGATAGGCGCGCAGTGGGTCTAAGCAGATATCTTCTGTCGCCTTGCGGACGATGAAGACCGTGTCAAAGGCAAAGGTGATCTCCTCGGTGTCAAACTCCGCGAAGTCCGCCTGCTCCTTGACGGGAGTGCCCTGCACGGGCGCTTCGATCTCCGCGCCCCGCAGGACGGCAAGCATCGTCTCAAGCACATAGAGCCAGCCCTTGCCGCCGGCATCGACCACGCCAGCCTTTTCCAGCACGGGGTTTTGATGCACGGTCTCCGCAAGCGCTGCCTTTGCGCTCTGTGCTGCCGTTTCCAGAACCGCCTCGAAGCTGCTCTCCGTCTCCGAAAGGGCAAGCGCGTCGGCGGCGGAGACGCGGGCGACGGTCAAAATCGTGCCCTCGGCGGGCTTCATGACCGCCTTATAGGCTGCCTCCACGCCTGCCGTCAGTGCTGCGGCAAGCTGCGCGCCGTCGCACTCCTCCGCGCCCTTCAAACTCTTGGCGATGCCCCGGAAGAGCAGGGACAGGATCACGCCCGAATTGCCTCTTGCGCCGCGCAGCATGGCGGAGGCGGCGGTATCGGCGACCTTCGTGAGCGTCGGCGCACTCAGCTTGCGCAGTGCGTCAGCGGCGGAGGAGAGGGTCATGCCCATATTGGTGCCCGTGTCGCCGTCCGGCACGGGGAAGACATTTAATTCGTTAATCTGCTGCTTATGCAGCTCTATCGCGGCAGACGCGCCGATCAGCATTTTTTGCAGCGCGCTGCCGTTGATGGTCTGTTGCAATGTGTCCACCCGCCTCTCAGTCTAACATCATGGAGTCAATGATGACATTGACTGCCTTCACTTCAGTATCGGTCTGCTGAGATACCATATAGCGCACCTCGGAGACAATGGACTGCCCCAGTGCGGGGATATTGACGCCTTGGTCGATCATGATGTGCAGGTCGATGGAGATCGTCCCGTCTTCGTTCGGGGTGACGAGGACGCCCTTTGCCATGGACTCGCGGCGCAGAAGATGGACCAGTCCGTCCGAGACGGAGCGGATCGCCATGCCCTTCACGCCAAAGCAATTGGTCGCGGCGTTGCCTGCGATCTTGGTGTAAACGGAGTTGCTGACGGCGATGCTGCCGAGTTCGGTTTCACGACGGATCATGCTTTTTACCTCCTTAAATCATGCCGGCTTCCCAGCAGGCGGGTGCGGACAGTCCCAACAGCTGCGCCACGGTCGGCGCGACATTGGCAAGTCCGTAGTGACCTTCCTTGATGGTGTACTTGTGATCGGGGTCATAGATGATGAAGGGGACGGGGTTGAGGCTGTGGGCGGTGCGGATGGAGGTCTTGCCCTTCTTCGTCTCGGTCATCTGGTCGGCGTTGCCGTGGTCTGCGGTGATGAGAACGGTGTAGCCGAGGCGGTCGGCGGCGTCCAAAATGCGCTGCACGCTCGCGTCCACGCACTCCATTGCCGTGACGACGGCGCTCATTACGCCGGTGTGACCGACCATGTCGCCGTTCGGGAAGTTGCAGCGCAGGAAGTCATATTCCTTCGACTCCATCGCCGCGATCAGGCGGTCGGTGATCTCCTTGGACTTCATGGCAGGTGCCTGCTCGAAGGGGATGACATCGGAGGGAATCTCCTCATAGGTCTCCAGCGCTTCGCAGACCTTGCCGGAGCGGTTGCCGTTCCAGAAATAGGTGACATGCCCGTACTTCTGCGTCTCGGAGACGGCGTATTCGCGGATGTTGTTGGCGCACAGCAGCTCCGTGAGCGTGTTTTTAATGACGGGCGGCTGGACAAGATAATGCTCGGGGATCTTGAGGTCGCCGTCATATTCGAGCATACCGGCGAACTTCACGCCCGTGTAGTCGCCGCGGTCAAATTTGTCAAAGTCCTTGCGGTCGAAGGCGAGGGAGATTTCCTGCGCCCGGTCGCCGCGGAAGTTGTAAAGCACCACGCTGTCGCCGTTGGCGATCTTCGCGACGGGTTCGCCGTTTTCCGCAATGACGAAGGCGGGGAGGTCCTGGTCGATGCAGCCAAGCTCGGCGCGGTAGGTCTCGATGGCGTCCTTTGCCGAGGGGAACTGTCTGCCGATGCCGCGGACATGGGTGTTCCAGCCTGCCTCGACCATCTTCCAGTTGGCCTCATAGCGATCCATCGTGATCTGCATTCTGCCGCCGCCGGAGGC
>JAEDOK010000066.1 GCA_016302005.1 Oscillospiraceae bacterium
GGGGTGCGCGCCTCGTCGATGAGGATGGAGTCCACCTCGTCCACGATGGCGAAGCTGTGCCCGCGCTGCACCATGTCGGATTTATACAGCGCCATATTGTCACGCAGATAGTCAAAACCCAGCTCGTTGTTGGTGCAGTAGGTGATATCGGCGTTGTAGGCGGCGCGGCGTTCCTTGGGATTCAAATCGTGCACAATCAGACCGACTGTCAGACCGAGGAAACGGTAGACCTTGCCCATCCACTCCGAGTCACGCTTGGCAAGGTAGTCGTTGACGGTGACAATATGCACGCCATTGCCCGCCAGCGCGTTCAGATATGCCGGAAGAATGGCGACGAGGGTCTTGCCTTCGCCGGTCTTCATCTCGGCAATGCGCCCCTGATGCAGCACCATGCCGCCGATGAGCTGCACGCGGTACGGGCGCATCCCGAGCACGCGGTCCGCTGCCTCGCGGCAGACGGCAAAAGCTTCGGGAAGCAGCTCGTCCAGCGTCTCGCCCTCCTGATAGCGTTTTTTGAACTCGTCCGTTTTGGCGCGGAGCTGCTCGTCCGTCAGCGCTTTCATATCGTTCCCGAGAGCTTCGATACGATCCACCGTCGGCAGGAGTTTTTTGACCTCGCGCTCAGAGCGCGTTCCGAAAAGTTTATTGAACAAACCCATAATTGTTGGACCTTTCGTTTGAGATTCAGTTTAGCCTATTATAATGTGTAATGAACAAAGCCGAAAGTCTAAAAAGCCAAGGCTTTTTAGACCGGTTGGCTTTGTTCAAGTGCAAGATTTTCGGGCGAAAACGCCCGCAAGCCTTGCACATTTCGATAGAGCGCTGCGGCGCTCTATCGAAAAAACGCATTGTAACAATGTCTGAATTCGATCAAAAGGGTTAAGAATAACCCTTTTGATCGAATTGTGCGGCAAGTGCCGCACGAATAAACCGCAAAGTGGTTTATTCAGTAGACATTATTATAGCACAGCTTCCTTATGAAAAAAAGCGGGAAGCAATATTGCTTACAGAAAATTCAAAAATACCTTGCAGCCGACGGTTGAACAACGAGCGGTTGCTTGACGGGAGTGCGCTCAGGCTTTAAGCTGGTTATGCGAGGCTTCATCAAAGGTGATCACGGTGTAATAACGCTTGTTTTCGAACTGAACGCGCTCGTCGATCCGCCGCTTCAGCTCCGCTTTTTGATTCGCCATGGAGAAGGGAATGACAAGGTCGAAAATCAGATTCGTGTGCCCGGGACCGCGCACCATGCGGAAGTCATGCATGGTAAGCGCGGGATCGATCGCTTTGATCTCCTGCTCGACCAACGCATGCATTCGGTTTAGCTCCTCGTCGTCCGTCACGATGGGATCGTAGTGGATCACAAGGTGAACGCGCAGCTCCCGCAGTGCGTCGCGCTCGATGTCGTCGATGATGTCGTGACAGGTGAGCGGGTCGTCGGAGACAGCCATTTCCGCGTGGACGGAGGCAAAGCACTGTCCGGGACCGTAATCGTGCACCATCAGGTCGTGAATGCCGAGGACCTTTTCGTGGGAGAGGATCAGGTCGGAGATGCGGCGGACAAGCTCCGGATCTGCCTGCTCGCCCAAGAGCGGACTGATGGTATCCTTCGCAATGCCGATGCCCGACCAAAGGATGAACAGCGCCACGAGCAGACCAATGTAGCCGTCGATCTTCCACCCGAAGAAATGCCCGAGCAGACAGCCCAGCAGGACGGCTGCGGTCGTAATAACATCGTTGCGGCTGTCTGCGGCAGTTGCGGCGAGAGTCGTCGAGCCGATGCGCTTGCCGAGAGTGTGGCAAAACAGTGCCATCCAAAGCTTTACGAGAATGGAGGCGATCAGAATGCCGAGGGTCAGAAAGGAAAAAGCGACTGTTTCGGGATGCAGTATTTTCTCGAAGGAGTTTTTGGCAAGCTCCACGCCGATGATGAGAATGAGGGCGGCAACGGCGAGACCGGACAGATATTCGATGCGCGCGTGCCCGTAGGGGTGCTCCTCGTCGGCGGGACGCTCCGCGAGCTTAAAGCCGAGCAGCGTGACGAGGGAGGAGGAGGCATCGGATAAGTTGTTAACAGCGTCTGCGGTGATGGCGACGGAGCCGGAGAGAATACCCGCAAGGAGCTTGCCCGCAAAGAGCAGCAGATTGCAGACGATCCCGACAAAGCCCGCAAGCTTACCGTAAGCTGCGCGCACCTTCGGGTCGCCCGTGTTGCCGTGATCCTTCACGAACAGACGCAATAAAAGCTGAGTCATGTGCTACCTCTTTTCCATATGTTGCTGATATCTTTCTATTATACTAAAAAAGAACGCAAAAGTACAACACTTTTTCTTCCGAACATCTTCCAATTTCGCTTTTTTATGGTAGAATAAAAACTGGAGGGGATCGGGATGAAGGATTTTACCGCCGCGTTGCTATCGGCAATTGATGCCGCGCAGACCGAGTGTGGGGTTCGGCAGGCGCGGCTGCGGCAAAACGCGGAAACCTACGGTGGGGTTTCCGCAGCGAAGGATTATATCAAACGAAACCGCGTTTCCGACGGCTTCGACGCGCTGAAGGCAGCCAAACGGCTCGACCTTTCAATGGAAGCGCTCGTCGTCTCGCCGCAGTATCACGCGCAGTTTACGGACGAGGAGGTCAATGCCTGCTTTGCTCTGCTGTGCGGCGCGGACTATTATTAGAACAAAGGAACAATGAAGAGAATATTAAAGTACTTAAAACCATATCTCGGCAAAATGCTCTTTGCCGCATTGTTAGTTTCACTGTCAACGTTTTGTGATCTGATGCTTCCGACACTGATGTCGGATATTTTGAACAACGGCATCAAGAATAAGGATTTCGGCTTCATCGCGCTGCGCTGCGCGGACATGCTTGCGGTCGCCGCCGTCAGCCTCGGCGCGATCATCGCAGGAACGAAGCTGTCTGCCAACGTCGTCGCCGCGTTCTGCGCCGATCTGCGTGCGGATGTATTCCGAAAGGTCAACACGCTTTCCTTTGAGGAATTCGGCTCCCTCGGCACGGCGGCGCTCGTCACCCGCGCGACCCACGACGTTGAGACGGTCTCTTGGATCGCCTCTATGCTGGCGGGCACGGTGGCGACGATCCCAATGCTGTTTTTCGGGGGCGTCATCCTGTCCATGCGCAAGGATGTCATGCTGTCGCTGATCCTGCTGGCGTTTATTCCCGTCATTTTGGCGGCGGTGCTGCTGATCGGCAAAAAGGTGCTTCCGCTGTGGGAAAAATCCGACCTTTACATCGACAAGCAGAACGGCATTATGCGCGAACGTCTGCGCGGCATCCGCGTGATCCGCGCATTTAATTCCGAAGCCCATGAGCATGACCGCATCGCCGACGCCACCCATGAGATGGCGGAGAACATCATCAAGGCGAACGTGACGATGGGCGTGATCACGCCGGTGGCAATGCTCCTGCTCAACATCTCGGCGGTGCTGATCGTCTATGTCGGCGGTCTGCGGATGGTAAGCGGCGCCGGCAGCGTCAGCGCGGGCGATATTTTCGCCATCATCCAATATGTTACGATGGTCATGAACGGCATCATTATGGCGTCCTTTGCCATTGTCATGTTCCCCCATGTGCAGGTCGCCTCAAAGCGCCTCGGACAGGTGTTCGACGCGGAGGGAACGGGCGACCCGACGGTCGGGAAAAACGCAGACCTGACAGGGGAGATCGTCTTTGAAGACGTCAGCTTCTCCTACGGCGGCGCGGAGGCGGCGGTCAGCCATATCTCTTTGACCATCCATAAGGGGCAGAAAATTTCGATCATCGGCGGCACGGGCAGCGGCAAGAGTACGCTGATTTCTCTGTTACTTGGCTTCCGTATGCCGACCGAGGGGCGCGTGCTGCTCGACGGCGTTTCCACGCAGGAGCTGACCAAGCACAGCTTGCGCAAGTCGATCAGCAGCGTTTTGCAGGGCGCGGCGATCTACTCCGGAACCATCGGAGAGAATATCCGCATGGGCAAGCCCGAGGCGGCGCAGGCGGAGGTCGAGGAGGCGGCGCAGATTGCCCAGCTTGCGGACTTTATCGACTCCTGCGACGGCGGCTATGATTACGAGATCAAGCAGGCGGGCAAAAACCTCTCCGGCGGTCAGAAGCAGCGCCTGTCCATCGCCCGCGCCATTGTCAAGGATGCGCCGATCTATGTCTTTGACGACAGCTTCTCCGCGCTGGATTTTCTAACGGAGAAGAACCTGCGCACCGCGCTCAACCGAAAGATCGCGGGGAAAACGCAGATCGTCGTGACGCAGCGCATCACCTCCGCCATGAGCGCCGACTGCATTTTTGTCATGGATAAGGGCTGCCTCATAGACACGGGGACCCATGACGAGCTGCTTGCGCGGTGTAAAATTTATCAAGAGATCTTTGCCTCTCAGACGGGAGGTGGCGCGAAATGAAAAAGAAGAAACAGCAAAAGGAACATATCATCCGCAGGCTAATGCTGGAGGCAAGACCCATTTGGAAGTGGCTCGGGGTCGCCGTTCTGCTCTGCTGCGGCGTGATCTTCTGCGCGGTGGCGGGGCCGAAGCTGCTGGGCAATCTGATCGACCGGCTTTACGCCTATTGGGACGGCTCCTTTACGGGCGACCTGATCGCGCAGCTTCTGCCCGGACTCGGCTTATTGCTTGCGGTCTATATCGGCTACAGCCTGTTCTCCTATTTAAAAATGCTCCTGCTGAACAAGGTCGTCAGCCGTTATTTTACCTGCTATCTCCGCATCCGCATCTCGGATAAGATCAAGCGCCTGCCTGTGCGCTATGTAGATCAGACGCCTGTCGGAGATATTCTATCGCGTATGACGGACGATGTTTCCACCATGGGCAACTATGTGCATCAGATCGTCGATACCCTGATGAGCGGCTTTTTGATGATCGTTGCCATTGCGGCTATGATGCTTGCGGAAAACTGGCTGCTCGCGCTGATCGTTTTGGCGCTGACACCCGCGTCCATCTGGCTTTCGTCGGTGATCTCGTCCAAGAGCGAGAAATATTTCTATCAGATGTTCACCGAGGGCGGTAATCTCAACGCTGTCGTGGAGGAGTCATTTACCAACTTTGCTACGACAAAGGCGTACAATTTGGAGCAGTACACGCAGGAAAAGCACGCAAAGGTCAACGCGGCGCGCAGAAAGGCGGAGGAAAACGCCAACTTTATGTCTGCCATCGTCCGGCCTATCATTGCGTTCTCCAACGCATTGGCGTATATTGCAATCTGCCTGCTGGGCGGCTGGCTGCTTGTCAGCGGTAAGGTTGCCTCTGTCGGCGTGATCGTGACGATTCTGCTCTACGCAAAGCAGTTCGCCTCCCCCTTGGAGCAGATCGCCGGCGGCTTCGGCGACCTGCAACACGCGAAGGCGGCTGCCAAACGTGTGTTCCGCATTTTGGACATGGAGGAGGAGCCTGCGCCCACCGGAAAGCTTGGACACGAGGCGGAGGGCAACATCCGTTTTGAGCATGTCGATTTCTCCTATGATAAGGACAGTCCGCTCATTGAGGGTCTGAACATCGACGTCAAACGCGGGCAAAATGTCGCCATCGTCGGTCCCACGGGCGCGGGCAAGACGACCATCGTCAACCTGCTCATGCGCTTTTACGACATCGACGCCGGGCGCATCCTGCTCGACGGTGTGGACTGCGCGACGCTCTCCCGCGAGGAGCTGCGCAGCCAGTTCGGCATGGTTTTGCAGGATACTTGGCTCTTCCGCGGGACGATCGCGGAGAATGTTGCTTACGGGAAGCCTGACGCGACGCGGGAGGAGATCATTGCCGCCTGCGACCGCGCCTACTGCGACCATTTTATCCGCACGCTGCCCGACGGGTATGACACCGTGGTCGGCGACGATCTTTCGAATCTCTCCGGCGGACAGAAGCAGCTTCTGACCATTGCCCGCGCGATGCTGGCAAACCGCCGCCTGCTGATTCTGGATGAAGCGACCTCCAACGTGGATACCCGCACGGAGATCCTGCTGCAAAAGGCGATGGACAATCTCATGCGCGACCGCACCTGCTTTGTCATTGCGCACCGCCTCTCGACAATTGTCGATTCCGATCTGATTTTGGTCCTCAACCACGGCAAAATCGTCGAGCAGGGGACGCACAAGGAGCTTTTGGCAAAGCGCGGCTTCTACCATCAGATTTACACCAGCCAGTACGCGATTTGAGAAGAATAAAAAGTTCCACACAAAATGCGGGAGGTTTTCCGCATTTTGTGTGGAACTCCTTTCTTTTGTGCATCCGTAGGGCGGGGACATATCCCCGCCCTACAGGAGTGATGCAAGAAAGCGGCAAAAAGAATTGCAAAAGACGGAGAAACATGGTACAATGGCAATACTATGGATCGGAGGCACGAAAATGACCAACGAAGACAGGATCCGCATGGCAGTCGAGGAGGGCTTTGCAGCGGCTGCCGTGATAAAAACCGAAGAGATTCCGCTGGACGCGTCCTTTCGACCGCTCTGCGAGGAGAATCTCTGCGGGAAATACGGCGTGAACTATTCCTGCCCGCCGGACTGCGGCTCTCCGGAGGAGCTGCGGCAACGTCTGCTTTCCAAGAAGCATGCCCTTGTGCTGCAAACGATTTGGGAGATCGCGGACTATGGCGACAACAAGGCGATCAAGGAGGCAAAGGGTGCGCACAATGCCGCGACCATCCGCCTTGCCAAGCGTCTACGCAAAGAGGGCTGCGAGGGCTTCCTCGTCGGCGCAAGCGGCTGCGCCCTTTGTGAGCCGTGCGAGCTGGTTGCAAAGCGCCCTTGCCGACTGCCGGAATTCCAATACTCCTGCATGTCCGCCTACTGCGTTTTTGTCCGAAAGCTGGCAGAGCAATGCGGCATGGAGTATGACTGCGGCAGCGGGCTTCTGGCGTTTTTCGGAATGTATGTTTATGACTGAAGTTTGGAGATAGAGCTATGACGGAACTTGTTACGAGTACAAACCTTGCGGAATACGAAGCCTTTGTGCAGAGCCACCCGAAGGGGCATTTTGCACAAAGCTCCCTTTGGGCGAAGCAAAAGCCCGCATGGACATGGCAGGCGATCCTCTGCCGTGGGGAAGACGGCAAGATCAAGGGCAGCATCGCCTTTTTGATCCGCAAAATGCCGATCGTCCGCAAAAAGATGATGTATGCCTGCCGTGGGCCTGTTTGCGATCTGACGGATCGGGCAACCTTTGAAGAACTGATGGAGGCTGCCAAGCGGCTTGCCAAGACGGAAAAGGCATATGTCATCAAGATCGACCCGGATGTGCCTTCCGGTGACACCGAATTTGCAAGACTGCTGACGGACTGCGGCTTTCAGACAAAGGACACGGGCAAAAACTTTGAGGCGATCCAGCCGAAATATGTCTTCCGTCTGTACCTGAACGGGCGCACGGAAGAAGAAGTCCTTGCCTCCTTCCATCAGAAGTGGCGCTATAACATCCGCCTTGCCGTCAAGAAGGGCGTCGAGGTGCGCCTCTGCGGCAAGGAAATGGTGCCGGAGTTTGCGCGCATCATGGTCGAAACGGGGGTGCGGGACAATTTCGCGACGCGCCCGCCGGAGTATTTTTCCGCAATGCTGGATAATTTGGGCGATAAATGTCGGTTATATATGGCGTTTCACGAGGGAAAGCCGATTGCGGGCACCCTTGCCATCCTCTACGGAGACAAGGTGTGGTATCTCTACGGCGCAAGCTCGAATGAGCACCGCAATCTGATGCCGAACTATCTGCTGCAATGGAACATGATCCAATGGGCCGTTGAGAATCACTGCCGTGTGTATGATTTCCGCGGCGTCTCGGGCGACATCTCGGAGGACAACCCGCATTACGGGCTTTACCGCTTCAAGAAGGGCTTCGGCGGCGAATTTACCGAATTTATCGGGGAGTATGACTATGTGCTGAAGAAGCTGTCATATTTTATCGCGGAAAAAGGGGCGCTTGCCTATAAGGGTCTTGCCGCGAAGATTTATATGCTGAAGCACCGCAAGGAAGCGTCGGGTGAAAGCGAATGAACACCTATGTCATCAGCCGTGAGCTTTTGGAGCAGAACATCCTACAACTGAAAAAGCAGGCAAAGGGCGTGCCGATCTGGGCGGTCATCAAGGGCGACGGCTACGGATTGGGCACTCTGCCGCTGGCGGAGCTTTTGGCGGACAACGGCATTGAACGCTTTTGCGTGACGGAGGTGCATGAGGCAGAGCTTCTGCGGGAAAACGGCTTCCGTGACGCGCAGATTTTAATGCTCCGCTCCGTCTCCGACCGCGAGACGCTGCACCGTCTGCTCGATTTGGACGTGATCCTCACCGTCGGCTCGTGGGAGACGGCACAGATGATCGATGCCCTCGCGCGGGAGCGGGCGGACATTGCCGAGGTGCATATTAAGATCGACACCGGCATGGGGCGCTACGGTTTTTTGCCCTCGGAAACGGAGCGGGTGATCGCCCTTTACCGCGAGATGAAGCACCTTGCCATCGGCGGGATCTATACGCATTTCAACTGCGCCTTTGCAGACGACAGACTGACAAAACAGGAATTTGCGGAATTCCAAAATGTCATTGCGCAGCTTCGCACGGCGGGCTTGGAGACGGGGATCGTACATTGCTGCAATTCCTCCGCGTTTTTGAAATTCCCGGAGATGCACTGCGACGGCGTGCGCCTCGGCTCGGCAATTTTGGGACGGATGCCGTTTCGGACGAAGCTGCGCCCGGTCGGGTATTTGGAGAGCGGGGTCGAGGAGCTGCACACCGTGCCGAAGGGACATTCGACGGGCTACGGCGCGGTCTGGACGGCGAAGCGGGAGACGAGGCTTGCCATTGTCCCCGTTGGCTGGTATCACGGCTTTCATGTGAGCTGCCGGCCGGATATGACGCGCGCAAGGGACTGCCTCCGTTCAGCACTTTCTGCGTTGAAGGGAATTCTTCGCAGGCAGCGCATTTATGTGGAGATCAACGGGAAACGCTGCCCCGTGGTCGGTGCAATCGGCATGCTCCACTGCGCCGTGGATGTGACGGAGATCAACTGCAAAAAAGGCGACCGCGTGATCGTGCAGATGAACCCGCTGCATCATAAGGGTGTTAAGGTTGCTTATCGGAAATAGAAGAACGAACGGCGGTAGGGAGTCTCTCTGCCGCTGTTCGTTTATATTTCTCGCGCGTTGTTAAATGTGACTGATACTGAAAACCGATTAAAATATTCATTTCAACCGGTTTTCAACGCCGTTTCGGCGTTGCATTTTCGCGATGATAAGGTAAGCATCGCGAAAATACGTCTCGTAC
>JAEDOK010000067.1 GCA_016302005.1 Oscillospiraceae bacterium
CCTATCAAATTCTTTCCCTTGGTGAAAACACCAGGGTGGTCATGGAAGCAACAGGCCGATACCATGAACCTGTTGCCATGGAACTGCATGACCGGGGAATCTTCGTTTCTGTTGTGAATCCTTTAGCAATTCACGGTTATTGCAGCGGCGGAACTGTCCGTAAGGTTAAGAATGACCAGAAAGATTCTCTCAAAATTGCGAAGTTTGCACTTGACCATTGGGTAGATTTGCGAGAATATACACCTATGGACGCTGTAAGACAACAATTGAAAATTTTTTGCCGCCAGTATAATCTCTACATGAAGTCCAGAGTTGCCTTGCAAAGCAATCTTATTGCTTTGACAGACAAGGTGTTTCCCGGTGTAAATGAGATATTCACAAGCCCTGAACGGTCTGACGGACACCTGAAGTGGGTGGATTTTGTCACTACCTTCTGGCACTGCGAATGTATCAGCCTGGTTAGTGAAAATGCGTTTACTGAGCGATACAAGAAGTGGTGCAAGCGCATGGGGTACAAATTCTCTGCGGCCAAGGCTTCTGATATTTACATCGACAGCCTGGGACACATCGTTACGCTGCCCAAGAACAACAACACCAAACTGCTGATCCAGACGGCTGCAAAGGAGCTGACCGCAATGAATGAGCTGCTGGCTGTTGTGAAGGCCGAGATGGTCCGTCTGGCGAAAGAACTGCCGGAATATGAGACCGTTCATGCCATGTTTGGTGTCGGCGATGTTACTGCCGCTCAGCTTATGGCTGAGATTGGCGATATCCGAAACTATCCTCGCAGAACCTCTCTTGTTGGCTTTGCGGGTATCGATCCGGAAGTCAACCAGTCCGGTAAGATGAACTCCGAAAGCAACCCTTCCACGAAGCGTGGATCACCTCATCTGCGGAAAACATTATTCCAGCTCATGACGGTCTATCTGCGCCTCAGCCCCGCTGACGAGGCCGTGTACCAGTTTCTGGACAAGAAACGTGCCGAGGGTAAACCCTACTATGTCTACATGACAGCAGGAGCCAACAAGTTCCTGCGTATCTACTACGCAAGAGTCAAAGAGTGTATGGCAAAGCTCGAAACTCCTGCTGAAACAGCCGAAGAAAACGGCTGATTAACTGCGGCATCTGTCAAGCCGATGAACACTCCAGTTCACCGGCAGCTTTGCTATACTCTTTTTGCTCCAGGACTCACTGTGAAATTTTCTTCATTTGGGGCTTGACTTTTTGTTTGCAGACTCCTGTCGTTTACAGTATAAACGATTTTTGCAAAAAAAGCAACAAAAAACACACGGAGGCCGCAATGACCTCCGCGTGATTCGCTTCGACCCATGACAAGATCGCACACCCGCATTTGAATCTGCAACCATACCCGTTTCCCGCGCAGCCGGCTCAGAAACGGCTGACTTGCGGCACACGAACAGATCCGCTTAATGCTGCTCGGTTCCCCGCCTGACATGGTTCACGGGAGCTCGTTGCGCGAGACCGATCCCTCAACACCACTTACGCGGACAGGCGATACAGCACAGACCCGGGTGCGGGAGTTCATCCCTGCTGTAGCGGATTGCAGGTAACAGGGCACCGCTATCTCCCCGACTAGTGCGACCTTGTCATGGGTCGAAGCTATGTAGAATTGTTATTCTATCTCTGCGAGCTTGTCCTCGATGTAGTCCGCCAGATCGCCGATGGTTTCGAGCTTCATTTCGCCCTCCATCTCAAAATCGACGCCCAGCTCTTCCTCCATGTCCATGACCATTTCGACCATGTCCAGAGAATCGAGGTGCAGGCTTTCAAAGGTGGTGTCGCGGCTCATTTCCTCGGCAGGAATATCGAGCTGCTCGGAAAGGTAGGTTCTAATTCTCTCGTACATAATTTATTCCTCCACAGCAGTCTGTGTCTTTCTACCCATTATGATACGATTTTTTTCGCCAATGTCAAGAAAAATTTTTTTGAAGCCGTCAATTCAGGAAATCCTTGAGGATCTTCGAGCGCGAGGGATGGCGCAGTTTTCTCAGCGCCTTGGCCTCGATCTGGCGAATTCGTTCCCTTGTCACCTGGAATTCGTCGCCGACCTCCTCCAGCGTGTGCATTCTGCCGTCGACGAGGCCGTAGCGCAGGCACAGCACCTTTTCCTCGCGCGGGGTCAGCGTTTTCAGCACGCCGGCAAGCTGCTCGCGCAGCATGGCATAGGTGGCTGCGTCCGCAGGCTCCGAAGCGTCCTCGTCCTGGATGAAATCGCCGAGATGGCTGTCGTCCTCCTCACCCACCGGCGTTTCCAGCGAGATCGGCTCCTGCGCCACGCGCATGATCTCCTCGACCTTTTCCGTGGAGATGTGCAGCCGTTTTGCGATCTCCGACGGGGTCGGGTCGCGTCCGAGGTCCTGCACCAGCTCGTGCGAGGCACGCGAGACGCGGTTGATCGTTTCGACCATGTGTACAGGAATGCGAATGGTTCTGGCGTGGTCGGCAATGGCGCGGGAGATGGCCTGCCGGATCCACCACGTCGCGTAGGTGGAGAATTTGTAGCCCTTGGTATAGTCAAATTTACCGACTGCCTTGATGAGGCCGAGATTTCCCTCCTGAATCAGGTCGAGCAGCGGCAGGCCGCGGCCGACATAGCGCTTCGCAATGGATACGACAAGGCGCAGATTCGCCTCGACCATCGTGTTCTGCGCCGCTTCGTCGCCCTCTGCGAGACGCTTGGCGACCTCCATCTCCTCCTCACTCGACAGGAGCGGGATCTTGCCGATCTCCTTGAGGTACATCCGCACGGGGTCATTCAGGCTCATCACCTCGGACATTTCCTCGGTGTCGACGAGCTTCTCTTCCTCGATCAGCTCCAGATCTTCCTCGCTCGGCGCCATATCCTCAGGCTTGGTGAGCATTTCGACGACATCCGAGACGTCGATCTCGATCCCCGCCGCCTCCAGCGCGTCGTAGATCAGATCCGTCTGGCGCTCGTCGGCGTCGATGGAATCCAGCGCGTCGATCAGATCCTTCGAGGCGATCCGCTTGTCCTTCTTCGCCATCTCCAGAAGCTGCTTCAGCTTTTCGTGCATCTGTACATCCTTCTGCTTCTCGTCCATGCTATGTACCTCCATATCCTTTCTTCCTGCGCAAGCGCTCCTGCAGCGCCTTCAGGTCGCCGGCATCCGAGACCTGCGCTCTGCGGTGTTCCTCCGTGATGATCCTGACGCAGTCGTCAAACGCCTCGTCCGATAAGGGCGCATCCTGCTTTTGCAGCACCGCAGTCAAATGCGACATCTCCGCCGCACTCAGCATCGCGGTCAGGCAGGCAGGGCTGACCTCCAGATCCTCCTGCCAGCGCTCTCGCCACGCCTCGAACACCTTACCGAACATTTCCACGGAAAACTGCTCCGCGCTCAGCGTTTGCGCACGGGCAAACAGGTGCGGTTCCCGCTGGAGCATCCGCACAACGCCTTCCTCGGCCATAGCCGAGCGCACGTTGTCATAGCGCAGCTCCCGGGATTTCGGCTGCCTTGCAGCGACTGCCTCAAGATCACGCTTTTCGTTCGCCTTTTTCTCCATCGCCGTGCGGCGCTTGAACGCCTTGCTGATCTCGAGCTTGATGACATCAGGCGGAAGAGCCGCCATTTCCGCCGCTCTCGCGCCGTAGATCTCACGCTCGACGGCGGTGGTATAGGTCGAGATCAGCTCCGCGGCCTGCTTTGCAAACTCCACCTTCTGCTCGTCCGTTGCGAGATCGAACTTCATACGCAGCGAGCGCAGGCGGTACTCCGCCTGATTTTCCGACCCTTCCAAAAGGAGCTTAAAGCGGTCGGCCCCGTACTTTTTCAAAAACTCGTCCGGGTCCTTTGCGCCCTGCATCCGCAGCACCTTCACGCGCAGGCCGGTTTTTTCCAGCATCGGGATCGCACGCTGCGTCGCGTTCTGCCCGGCTGCGTCGCCGTCGTAGGTGAGCACGACCTCGTTTGTATATTTGGATAGCATATCCGCGTGCTCCTGCGTCAGCGAGGTGCCGAGCGACGCAACCGCGCAGTCAAAGCCGTACTGGTGCAGCGCAATGGCGTCCATATAGCCCTCGGTCAATATGATAAACCCCTGCTTGCTCTTTTTGACGATGTTCATGGCAAACAGGTTCCGCCGTTTGTTAAAAATCACCGTCTCCGGCGAATTCAGGTATTTCGGTGTCGAATCGTCCATGACACGACCGCCGAAGCCGATCACATTTCCGCGCACGTCAATGATCGGGAACATCAGGCGATTGCGGAAGCGGTCATAAAACGTGCCTTTTTCGCGGTTTTGCAGGACGAGTCCGGCTTCATAGAGCTCTTCCTTTGTATAGCCCTTGGCCGTCATCGCATTGAGCAGCGCATCCCACGCGTTCGGCGCATAGCCAAGCCCGAACCGCGTCACGGTCGAGCTGGAAAGCCCGCGTTTGGCAATATACGCGCGAGCCTCTTCCGCAGCAGGCGTCTTCAGTCTCTCGTTAAAGAAGCGTGCACTCTCCTTGCAAAGCGCCCAGAGGCGCTCTTTTTTCTTATACTGTGATTGATTTGCGCCATCTTCCGGCACCTCAAGCCCGGCACGCTTCGCAAGAAAACGCACCGCATCAGGATAGCCGAGGTTTTCGATCTCCATGATGAAGTTGATGACGCCGCCGCCCTTGTGACAGCCGAAGCAGTAATAGATGCCCTTTTCAGGCGCGACGGAGAAGGACGCGGTCTTTTCCCCGTGGAAGGGACACAGCCCAAAGAGGTTGCTGCCCTTGCGCGTCAGGGCGACATACTGCCCGACCACATCCTCGATCGGATTGCGGTTATTCAGTTCGTCCAGAAACGCCTGAGGAAACGCCATCTTTCCTTCTCCTTCCTATCCTCTCACCTGCCACGCCGTCGGGATAAACAGCTCATCGTATTTGTACATGGCATATTTATCCGTCATGCCTGCGATATAGTCGCAGACGACGCGCTCCATGCCCTCGAAGTCGATCTGCGGCTGGAAATCCAGCGGGATCGCCTCCGGGTGCTTGATGTAGTATTCATAAAGCTGCTGCAAGATCCGCCGTGCCTTGACCTCCTCGCCCTTGGCGACGGGGTTTTTGTAAACACGGTCGAACATAAAATTGCGCAGCGCCTCCATCGTCTGTTCGATCTCCGGGGTCATGCCCAGCTCGCCCGTATCGAGTGAGTGAAAGATCATGTCGGTCACGAGCGAATTGATGCGGTCGCGGTGATCCGTGCCCAGAGCGCGGGATATTTCCTTGGGAATGTCCGCATTGGTCAGGATGCCCGCACGCATGGCGTCGTCGATGTCGTGGTTGATGTAGGCGATCTGGTCGGCCTTGCGGACGATCTGCCCCTCCAGCGTCTCCGGCAGGCGGCTCGAACGCGTGTGACCGAGGATGCCCATGCGCACCTCATAGGTCAGGTTCAGTCCCTGCCCGTTCTTTTCGAGGAAATCCACCACGCGCAGCGATTGTTCGTTGTGGCGAAACGGCTTGCCCATGACCTCCGACAGCGCGACTTCGCCCGCGTGCCCGAAGGGCGTGTGACCGAGATCGTGCCCAAAAGCGATCGCCTCGGCAAGGTCCTCGTTCAGACGCAGCGCCCGCGTGATCGTTCTGGCAATTCGCGCAACCTCCAGGGTGTGCGTCATGCGCGTGCGGTAATGGTCGCCCTCCGGCTGCAAAAAGACCTGGGTCTTGTGCATCAGGCGGCGGAAGGATTTGCTGTGCAGGATACGGTCGGAATCACGCTGGTAACAGGTGCGCACGTCGTTCTCCGTCTCGGCCTCACTGCGCGGGCGTCCGCGCGAGGCGTCGGAAAACTGCGCTTTCTCCGAAAGTCGGAGATGCTCCTCCTGCTCAAGGCGTTCTCTGATCGTCATAGCGTTTCCTCCATATAATACTGATCTTCCAGCCATTTTGCCGGGTTGTCCTCTATGTATCGAAGATGCTTCAAATAGTCCGCTTCGTCCCGTATAATATGGTCGTAATAGCTTTTCTGCCATAAGCAAATGCCGCAGGAACGATTCGTAAATCGCTTCATAGAAGAGACAAATTTCGGCACAACCGCATCTGTAGCGCGCGGCATCCTTGACGCGCTCGCACAAGTTTCTGTCACGTGCAAGAGAATATGGATATGGTTCGGCATAATCACATATTTCTGCACTTTGATACTTCCCCATGCACGGTCAAGATGCAGAAGTGCTTCTTCAACCGCCCTTCCGAAAGGGGTCAGATCTGTCTCAGGCGCGTCAAGGATGCCGCGCGCTACGATCCGCGAAAGGAAGCTCTTGCGGTTTTCAGTGCAAATCGTCAGAAAGTACACGCCCTCACTGCCATAATCGTATCCCTCCAGGCGATTTGGCTTATGAGGCTTATGCGAAAGCATTTCAGACATCGTCTCTCCCTTCAAATTGGGAAATCGCGGTATTCGCTGTCTCCGACGAGGCCCTCGATCGTTCCGGCGGAGACGTCAAACACCCGCGCGAGAAACGGCTGCGTTTGCGCCTCCGGCAGCAGCAGGTCGAAGCTGACGTCCGCACCGAAGTCGGTATCCTTGATGATGCCGCCAAAGGCGGATATTTCGAGCTTGATCCGCTCGTACCAGCTATACGGGCACGGCAGATAGACGTTCGTCCAGACGCGCTTCATGGAGCGGCCGGCGGCGTCCAGACCGATCTTCGCGCTGTGCGCATAGGCCCGCACCAGGCCGCCCGCACCGAGCAGGATACCGCCAAAATAGCGCGTCACGACACAGGTCACATTGAAAATTCCCTCGCGCTGCAGCACCTGCAAGACGGGCATTCCTGCCGTGCCGCCCGGCTCTCCGTCGTCGGAAAAGCGCGTCGCGCCGTCCTTGATGATATAAGCGTACACGTTATGTGTCGCGTCCCAGTGTTTTTCGCGCATCTGCTTCAGCCGCGCGAGCGCCTCCTCCTCTGTCTCGGTGCGGAAGATATGACCGATAAAACGCGACCGCCGCTCGATGAATTCGGCGTCGGCATCCTTCGTCGGCACCAGATATTCGGTCATGCTTCCTGCTCCTTTATATAGCGGCGCAGCTTTCCGTAGAGCGTCTCGGAGCAGATCGTCTCGACCTCGATGCCCTGGGCGGTATAGTCGGTTTTGAGTACCTGCGCCTGATCGTGCAGCAGCTCCAGCGCGCCGGCCTCGCCATAGGGCAGCAGGAGCGTCACATGATGCAGCTTACCGAGCAGGATGGATTCGATGTTTGACAGCAGCGCGTCCAGCCCGACGCCGTTTCTGGCGCAGGTCGTCACACAGCGCTCGCCGATCGGGCAGACGCTCGGATCGTCCAGAAGGTCAGCCTTATTGTAGCAGCGGATGGCCGGCACGTCGGGCTTGGCCAGCTTCTCGATCAGCCGCTCGACGACCTCGATATGCGCCTCACGCTGTGGGTCGGACGCGTCGATGACATGGATCAGGAGGTCGGCGTATTCCAGCTCCTCCAGCGTCGCCTTAAACGCCTCGACGAGATGATGCGGCAGCTTGGCGATAAACCCGACGGTGTCGGACAGCAGGACCTCCAGATGGTCGGAGATCCTGAGCCGCCTGGTGGTCGTGTCCAGCGTGTCAAACAGGCGGTTATTCGCGGGAATGCCCGCGTCAGTCAGTTGGTTGAGCAGAGTCGATTTGCCCGCGTTCGTATAGCCGACCAGCGCAACGACCGGGACGGCGTTTTTGATCCTGCGCTCGCGCTGCACGGCACGCACCTTACGCACCTCGGCAAGCTCCTGCTGCAGGCGGTTGATGCGCTCGCGGATGTGGCGGCGATCCGTTTCGAGCTTCGTTTCGCCGGGGCCGCGCGTGCCGATGCCGCCGCCGAGACGCGACATCGACTTGCCCATGCCGGACAGCTTCGGAAGCAGATATTGATACTGCGCCAGCTCGACCTGCAGACGGCCCTCCGCCGTCTTGGCACGCTGTGCAAAAATATCGAGGATCAGCGCACTGCGGTCAAGCACCGTCACGCCCGTGATCTCCTCCAACGCACGGATCTGCGAGGGCGAGAGGTCGTTGTCAAAAATGACCATGTTGGCCTCGGTCGTTTGCAGCAGGTCGCACAGCTCCTGTGCCTTGCCCTCGCCGATAAAGCTGTGCGGATCGGGCGCATGACGGTTTTGCAGCACCTTGGCGGCACAGGAGCCGCCCGCAGTCTCCAAAAGCGCCTCCAGCTCGTCCAGTGTTTCATAGGTGGCGGTGTCCTCTTTTTTGAAACAGTCGGCATTCAGCCCGACCAGAACCGCCTTCTCGCAAAGCATACGCTCGTTATTTTCCATTTGTATCTCCCATAATTCAACAAATAATGAAAAAAGTCCGCACCGATACGATGCAGACTTTACTCATTACTTCAGGCCAAACTTCTTGTTGAAGCGGTCAACGCGTCCGCCGGTATCAACCAGCTTTTGCTTGCCGGTATAGAAAGGGTGGCACTTGGAGCAAATTTCGACCTTGATGTCCTTCTTGGTGGAACCGGTCGCAATGACCTCACCACAAGCACAGCGGATCGTCGTCTGTTCGTACTTCGGATGGATACCTTCCTTCATCTCTTTCACCTCTTTCTTCTCGTCATAAAAGGGCACAGTCTGCCCCTTATTTTTTCAATGCCCAGATATATTAACACACTTCCTTCTGAAATGCAAGTCTTTTTTTCAGTTTTTTCTGAAATCAGGTCGAATGCTGCCCTGTCATTCTGCAAGACGCCTGCCGCCAAAGGCGGCTCGGTACTATTGAAATGAAAACGTCGCATTTTTCGCGGAAAGCGCGTTGACAAGGCGTGTTGATTTTTGTATAATAGCAATAGAATTCGTGGAAATCGGCTTTCGCGGGTTCCTGCATAAATTTGTTAATTTTTTGCGTTCCGTCGGAGCGCAACGGAAAGGATTTTTGCAATGATTTACACAACAGAAGTACAGCATATGTGTCCGGTTGCAAAGGGCGCATACCACGGCCCGGCTCCCATCCCCGAAGAGGGCAAGTGGGTGCAGGCGAAGCAGATCAGCGACATCTCCGGCTTTACGCACGGTGTCGGCTGGTGCGCTCCGCAGCAGGGCGCCTGCAAGCTGACGCTCAACGTCAAGGACGGCATCATTGAAGAAGCCCTCGTCGAGACGCTCGGCTGCTCCGGCATGACGCATTCGGCCGCCATGGCCTCCGAGATCCTCATCGGCAAGACGCTGCTTGAGGCGCTCAACACCGACCTCGTCTGCGACGCCATCAACACCGCCATGCGC